>NZ_CM002692.1:0-159532 GCF_000632515.1 Parageobacillus genomosp. 1 | reverse complement strand
CAGGATCAAACTCTCCATAGAAAGTTGATTGGCTTCTTTTCAGCTTCAGCACCGACACCACATGGTGTCTTGTCGCCTTCGCTTTTCTTATTGTCCAGCTCCGGCTCGCAACGCCTTGCGGAAAATAACCTTCCTCCGTCGACATGCAAGCATGTCTCGTCGGAAGAACATTTTCCTTCCGGCGTTAGGCGCTCGCCTTCGCTTTTCGTTGTGGACGCTTCGTTTTGTTCAGTTTTCAAGGAACATTTGTTTTGTTCTCTAAAAGCGACTTTTATAATATATCACTTTGAATTTAACCTGTCAATATGTTTTTTTAATTTTTTTCACCGCATCAAAGCGGCTTTATTAATATAACATCATCGTTAATTAAATGTCAACCATTTATCATAGGTATTTTTATCCGTCAAATACCTCTTTCTGCACTCTACATTCGCCGCGATCCACACATACCACCAAACAAACAGCATATGTGTTCTAACCTTTATTTATATGCCGTCATTTTTCTAAAGAAGTACAATATTAGTGGCAATACTTCCATCTACAAACGACACGATTGAGTTGCTGTATGTCCAAACTGCAATATGTTTAGCCGTCAAATCTCTGGTAAACAAAAAGAAAGATGCCACAAAAGATCATTCGTATGGCATCCTCTAGTTTGCTTTAACGTTTCCATTCTCTCTCCAACATTCCATAAACAACGTGGTCAACGAAATGGTCGTAAAGCCATTCTGCCTCGCGGATTGTTCCTTCGTTTGTAAATCCTAATCGTTCAGGAATGGCCCTGCTTCGTTTATTTTCCACTGCACAGCGGATTTCGACTCGATGCAAATGCTGTTCATCAAATAAATAATCGATACACGCTTTACACGCCTTTGTCATCAACCCCAACCCTTGAAACTGCTCTCCGAGCCAGTAGCCGATGCTCGTTTTTCGATTGGCGCGATCGATATAATGAACCCCGATGACCCCCGCCAGTTGTCCTTTATGCCAAATTCCGGCTTCAAAGCCGTTTCCAGCGGCAAATTTCTGCAATCCTCCGGTGATAAACGCTTTCGAATCCTCTACTGTTTTTGTCGAGTCCACCCACGGAAGCCACTTCCGCAAATGCGGACGGCACGAATCGACTAACGCAAATAATCGTTCTGCATCTTCAGCTGTGAGCAACCTCAACCATGATTCGTCATCCAAGCGGTGGATAAACATAGCAATCCTCTCCCTCCTCCACAAATTTTTCCTACTATTATAGCAAATTCCAACAAAAAAAGCCCGCCCTTTCGGCGGACCTTTTCTATTCTCTTAAAAAGACAAAGTATAAGATAAAGATGACAAATAACGCATATAAAAGCGGATGAACTTCTTTGCCTCGTCCTTTTAAAACCATCGTAATTGGGTAAAAGATGAATCCAACCGCGATGCCTGTGGCGATGCTGTAGGAAAGCGGCATTGTAATCAGCGTGAAAAACGCTGGAACCGCCACCTCGAATTTTTTCCAATCGATTTCACCGATCGAAGATACCATCAGCACGCCAACGATAATGAGTGCTGGTGCGGTGACAGGCGCAGTAATCACACTTAACAGCGGCGAGAAAAATAACGACAGCAAAAACAAAATCCCTGTCACGACCGCAGAGAAACCGGAACGTCCACCAGCTGCGACACCTGCCGATGATTCGATATAAGAAGTCGTCGTAGATGTTCCAAGCACGGATCCAACCATGACCGCCGTCGCATCGACAAGCAATGCTTTTCCTGCGCGCGGCAGCTTATTATCTTTTAACAGCCCCGCTTGGTTGGCCACCGCAAGCAATGTGCCCGTGGCGTCAAAAAAGTCGACGATGAAGAAAGTTAAGACAACACCAAGCATTTTTAGCGAGAAAATGTCTGGCAAATGTTTAATCGCAACGCCGAACGTTGGCGAAATGTCAGGAATAGCGCCAACGACTTTATGCGGCACGTCGATTAGGCCGAAAATCATGCCGACAATCGCTGTAATGACCATGCCGTAAAACACGCCGCCATTGACTCTTCTTACCATTAAAATGACGGTCACGAACAAACCGAAAATCGCCAATAGCGTGTCGCCATCTCTCAAATCGCTTAACCCTACTAATGTTGCTGGGTTATCGACGATGATTTTCGCATTTTGCAGACCGATAAATGTAATAAACAGCCCGATCCCCGCGCCGACCGCATATTTCAATTCAACTGGGATCGCATCAATGATTTTCTCACGAATACCTGTTAACGACAAAATCGTAAAAATCACACCGGATACAAATACCCCCGCTAACGCCGTCTGCCACGGAATATGCATGTGGAGCACAACAGTAAACGCAAAAAACGCGTTCAACCCCATTCCCGGAGCGAGCGCGATCGGGTAACGCGCCAAAACGCCCATTAAAATACAGCCATATGCGGCAGCGAGCGCCGTCGCTACAAACACTGCACCTTGGTCAATCCGCAATTCGTTTGGAAAATCTTTTACCGCTCCTAAGGAAAGCGTGAACGGGTTGACGAATAAAATGTACGCCATCGACAAAAAGGTTGTCAGCCCAGCGATGATCTCTGTACGGTAATTCGTGCCGAGCTCTTCAAATTGAAAATATTTTTTCACTTCTTGTCCCCCCTACTAAAATAAAAACGCTTCTAGTAAGCTACCAGAAGCGTTGACTAAGAAGGAATAATGAACATAGAGAGGACGCGCAAGCCAAAAACACGCTCTCTATCCCATTATACCTCGTAGTCAAGCTATTTACGGTAGCTTGGTAGAAACTCCCGAGCCATATTCCCGGGATTATACGACGTATTTTGACAATATTCGCGATCTAGGTACATTGTATCAGCACGATCACTGAATGTCAATAAAAAAGACGAACATTTTAGACCAAATGTCCGTCTTTTGTTCGTTTTATAGAAATTATTCCCATTCAATCGTTGCCGGCGGTTTGCTCGTAATGTCATAAACGACCCGGTTCACATGCGGCACCTCGTTGACGATGCGTGTAGAAATTTTCTCGAGTACTTCCCATGGAATGCGGGCCCAATCGGCAGTCATACCATCGACAGATGTCACAGCGCGAATGGCAACCGTATAGTCATAGGTACGGGCATCGCCCATGACACCGACGCTGCGGATGTCCGGTAGTACTGTAAAGTATTGCCAAATTTCACGGTCTAACCCTGCTTTTTTGATTTCTTCGCGCAAAATTGCATCCGATTCGCGGACGATTTCCAATTTTTCCTCTGTGACCTCACCAAGCACGCGGATGCCCAAGCCAGGGCCTGGGAACGGCTGCCGCCAAACGATTTCGTCCGGAAGGCCCAATTCCGTGCCAAGCGCACGCACTTCATCTTTAAAAAGCGTATTCAGCGGTTCAATCAATTTAAATTTCATATCTTCCGGCAGTCCGCCGACGTTATGGTGGGACTTAATCGTCTGCGCCGTTGCCGTGCCGCTTTCAATAATATCGGTATATAACGTGCCTTGCACTAAAAATTCGATGCCTTCTAATTTGGCCGCTTCATCGTCAAACACATAAATAAATTCGTTCCCGATGATTTTCCGCTTTTGTTCCGGGTCCGTTACCCCTTTTAATTTCGACAGAAAGCGCTCTTTCGCATCGACTTTGATGACATTCATATGGAATCCTTCGCGGAACGTTTTCATGACGCTTTCTGCCTCGCCTTTGCGCAGGAGGCCGTGGTCGACAAAAATGCAGGTGAGCTGATCGCCAATCGCGCGATGGACAAGCACGGCCGCCACCGAAGAATCAACGCCGCCACTTAACGCGCAAAGCACTTTTTTATCCCCGACCAGTTCGCGAATTTTGCGCACTTCGCTTTCAATAAAGTTTTCCATCGTCCAATCGCCTTTGCACCCGCACACATCAAAAACGAAACGTTTTAAGATATCATTTCCGTAAACGGAATGACGCACTTCCGGGTGAAACTGAACCGCGTAAAACTTCCGCGTTTCATCACTCATTGCCGCAATCGGGCAAGAAGCGCTCGTCGCATCGACCGTAAACCCTGCTGGAGGGGCGGTCACTAAATCGCCATGGCTCATCCAAACGACTTGTTCATCTGGGAGCTGCTTAAACAGTGCGGAAGCGTTTTTCACTTGAATCATCGCTTTTCCGTACTCGCGGTGGGTTGCTCCTTCCACCTTGCCACCTAAATGATGGGTCATCAGCTGCATGCCATAGCAAATTCCCAAAATCGGCAAACCGAGCTGAAAAATTTGCGGGTCGCATGTAAACGCATTGTCGTCATAAACGCTGTTTGGACCGCCGGAAAAAATGATGCCTTTGGCATTCATGGCGCGAATTTGTTCCGCCGTAATCGTATGCGGATGTAGCTCGCTGTATACGCCAAACTCACGAATGCGGCGGGTAATTAATTGATTGTATTGACTGCCAAAGTCCAATACGACAATCATTTCTGGTTTCATGCCATCACCTCATTAAAAAATAAAAAACTAGAATCGCCTTCAAAAACGACTATGAAGGCAGAATTCTAGCTCATTCTGCCTTCATAGTCAGGTCGTTTACGGCGACCCGGTAGAGACACTTGGACCATATTTCCAAGCATATATGAAGGGAACAACTAATTACGCTATGCAAATTTTAATTCATTCTATCAACTTCTCCGCCAAACGGTCAAGACACTGTCTTTTTAATTAAATTTTCCCATAATTCTCTCACTTCATCCCAATCAATTGAGTTATTTTTTGGTAGATAAACGGACTTTTCATATAACATCGTCAGCCGCGTCATTTCTTTTGTTTCAAACCAATCGTCGACGTAGGCTGCATACTCCCGCAGCGTTTGATGCGGCTTCCGTTTTAAGCCGTAATCATCCAAATGGCGCAGCAAAGATAAGTACGCTGCCGCAAACGGGTTATCCCCTCTTTTTCGCTTATATTGAAAGCGGAGAATCGTCACATATGGCCACCATTTTCTTCTTGTCATATATACCGCCCATACAAAGGCGAAAAACACAACCAAAGCAATAGCGATACGTTTCCATGACCACGCAGCCAAAAAGTTGTCCAATATCCTGCTGTCTTGCGATAGCAAAGAAGGTGACTGTTTTCTCACCTCGTCTAAAGGAACGCGGTTTTGTTCCGGCGTACGCTGTTCTGGAAGCGGCGCTGTCTCCGAATCCGGCGAAGAAGCAGTAAATACGTAAGGATTTGTGAATCCTTGTGTCGGTTCAAATGGAACCCAGCCGATTCCGGAAAAGTATACTTCTACCCATGAGTGAGCATCATTGTTCGTAATTTCATAGATGCTTTTTCCGTCCTTTTCTTCGATCAGCCGTCCGGATGTATAGCCTTTTACCCAGCGTGCCGGTATGCCAAGCGAACGAAGCATGACTACCATGGAAGTAGAAAAATTATCGCAATACCCTCTTTTTGTTTCAAATAAAAATTGGTCGACGTAATCGTCATTTTTTCCAGGAACAGCTACATCAGTCGTTTCATACGTATAGCCGTTAACATGAAAGTATTGTTCCACCGCTTTTACTTGTTCATATTGTGTTCGCTTCCCGTTCGTAATCTGCTTGGCCAGGTCACGCACTCGTTTTGGCAAATCTTCCGGAAGCTGCGTATAACGTTCAAGCAATTCCGCATCCTCGACAGGCGGAGCCGCTTTTAACGCGTCAACCGAAAAGCTTGGATATTCATAAACGAGGTCATAGGACGTTAACGGCAGCGTATATGCAGAGCGGTCCGTCGTATAAATTTTCTCTGTCGCTGCCTCCATTCGATATACGACATCTTCCTGTGCCTTCACTTTTTTTAAGCCAAGCGGATAAACGAGGTGGAAGTATGTCTCTTTCATATGAACGCTAGCCGTTATTTGCTGTTTTTTCAGTGCTGGAGACCACCACGAATAATTAATATCCATGTCGTTTTCCAATGATCGCATCTGCTCGCTTTGGAAACTTTCCCATCCCTTTCCGGTATAAATGTCTTTCGTTTCGACCCGCCAATAATGACGGCGCTCATCCTCCGCCGTGAACACGACAGTATCATCGGCAATAAACGGGCCGCCAAGACGGGAGTCATTTTGTCCATAGCCGACTTTTTTGACCTTTAGAGCGGCAGGATCTATCTGTTTCTCTTCCGGCGCGGCGGCATAGCTTTTTACAAATGCCACCGGGTCTGGCCATTGCGGTGGAAGCTTCGGACTAAAATAGCCGACAAGGACAGCTAGTCCCACGAAAGATAAACAAGCTCCCCACCATCGTCTTATTCCGCCTACTGCTGGCGACTGTTCGCGAAGCCGTTCGATATGAAGTAGGCTTAAAAAGAAAAAGCCAAAAACGACTAAGCGCACGATGGCGCCGTTTCCGCGGAACAGCGTAAATGTATCAAGCACAGTAACGTATATCACCGTCAATACGTAAAAGAAAAACAGCCGTTTTCGTACAACAATCCAATGGTGCCAGACATAAGCACCTAGCCACAATAAAACGAAAAATAGAAAACTGCGCAAAGAATTGCTAAGCTCTATCAGACGGGTCATAAATAAGATAGCAACATGGTCGCAAATCTCTTGCCATATCTGCGTCGGCACGGTAAAAAGGGAAGCATGATAGAACCACTCGTTTAGCGCCCATAAAATGTAGGTGCTTTTCACAAACGCGGATAGCCAAAAAGGAAGACGCCAAAAATAAAACAGAAAGCAGAGTACGACAAACCAAATGAACACTTCCACACTCCCAGTATCGGATATCGTTTCGAGCGGAAGCAGCCATTCGATTAGCAGCCAGCAGGCTAGTCCGTATATAAGCGCCTTTATGGCGATATGCCTCATTGTCTTCATCGCTCATCCCTGCCTTGCAAAGTCACCCGCATCGTGCGCGGGGATAGGACCGACACGCTGACACCGCTTTGGCGCAGCATGTCCGCTAAACGGTATTCTTCTTTTGTCATCTCTTCTTTAAGCAAAAACAACATCCCACGGCGCCGCATCGCCATCTCCCGAAGCAGAAAAACGAATTCCTCCTGCAACGACGACGTGATGTAACAAAGGGTGGCGGAGGCCGCTCCGCTCCTTTTTTCATTGGCAATGACGCGGGCGAATGGCTCATGGCTGTCACAAACGACCCTCGCCAAATGCGAAAATAAATGCTGTAAATGCTCCTCGCTATTGCGCGCCGGAAAAACAAAGCGGTCACGGCCGACAGAAACCAACCCCGTCCGCACTCCTGTGTGAATCGCCGCCCGCAATAGCGAAGCGGTAAAGGTGACAAGCTCTTCAAACAACGGCGTCGGCGTGCGGTCGAGCACCATGATGAAGTCGTCGCTCCGTTGCTCTTCAAATTCCTTCGTCATTAATTGCTGCTTGCGCGCCGATGCCTTCCAATGCACCCACGAAAATCTGTCTCCAGGCACATACTCACGAACCCCGACCGCCATCGTTTGATCACGATGAAGCTGCAGCGTGGAAGCGGCCGTTCCTTGCTCAAAAAGTTCCCGCACCTGGCGATACGTCATAGCGATATAGCGCGGATATACGACAATAGTATCTTCAACGGCATGAACGGACTGTTTTTCAATGAGGCCGAAAAAATCGCTTGCCGTCAAACAAACAGAGGAAAACGTATGTTCACCGCGCGGTAAATATTCCAACTCATACGTATAAGAAAATTTCTTTTTCCAAATGAAGGAGATGATCCTTTTTGACGGCCGCATGTTCAGCGTCACAATATCTTCTTCGCCAATCATGATAGCGACAAATGGAAACCAAATTGGGAGCTGCACTTCAATGGTAACAGTGAGCCGTTCGCCAGCATGATATTTCCGTTGCGGAATGATGCGTCTCACCACGACACGCTGCCATGGATATAAGGCAATCGCAAAGGAATAAAACGAAAACGGCAAAAAACTATAAAACAAAAACCAGCTCACAAACCCGCCTTGAAACATGGCGTAGGCGAAAAGAACAAAAAGCAAACTACATAATTCGAATATTTGTATCGTTAACCGCTTTTTCTTTTTCATTTTTCCACTACCTTTGAATCGGCACCGGAGTTCGGGCAATCATTTGTCCGACAATGTCTTCTGCAGTGAGCCCATCAAATTTTGCTTCCGATTTCATAATAATGCGATGGGATAACACATACGGAGCTAAAAATTGGACATCATCAGGAATGACAAATTCGCGTCCGTGGATGAACGCATAGGCTTGGGCCGCCTTCATCAGTGCCACCGAACCGCGCGGGCTTACCCCTAGGTAAACGGACGCGTTCGAACGGCTTCGCTGCACAATGTCAACGATGTAACGTTTAATAGGATCGCTGACGTATACTTCCGCCACCTTCCGCTGCAGCTCCAGCAGCTCATCCAAAGCCATTACAGGGCGAATTTCCTCAATAGGCGGCACTTTTTCCACACGGCTTAATATTTCTACCTCTTCCTCAGGGGATGGATATCCCATGTTTAGCTTCAATAAAAAGCGGTCCAGTTGGGCTTCCGGGAGCGGATATGTTCCTTCATATTCAATCGGGTTTTGCGTTGCCATGACAAAAAACGGACGCGGCAACGGTCTTGTCGCCCCATCCACTGTAACGCTTCCCTCTTCCATCGCTTCTAAAAGCGCCGATTGCGTTTTCGGCGACGTGCGGTTGATTTCATCGGCCAGTACGATGTTCCCCATAATCGGCCCAGGCTTGTATTCAAATTGCCTCTCTCTCGGGTTATAAATAGACACGCCTGTCACATCGCTCGGAAGCAAGTCAGGAGTGAATTGAATCCGCTTAAACTGTGCGTTGATCGATTTGGCCAGCGCTCGCACCAACATCGTTTTGCCGACGCCGGGAACGTCTTCCAAAAGCACATGTCCTTTAGCCAGCAACGCGACAAGGCTTAATATTGCCACATTTCTTTTTCCCACAATCACTTTCTCTATATTTTCTACAACCTGTTCTATCGAAGGCTGTAACATTTCTTTTGCCGTCATGAATGAAACTCCTTTGCATTTAGGATGGTGATCAAATTGAAACTTTTGAACGTAGGCATTTCGCGTTTCTACTATTAATATAATAACTAATATACATAATTTTTGGAATAATTTTTATAAATTGCATTGTTTATGCCGTTTTTGGCGATTACGCTGCTGTGGTTTTTAAATTCGAAAAAAGAGCTGCCGAAAGAAGGGCGCAATCATTGGCTGTCCAACTTATTGTTGATTCTTTGCCTCGTCTTGTTTGCCGTATTGGCGGTGAACGAACTACGCAACTTTATCGAAAAGCGAAGGACGCCCCAATTTCGCCTAAAGGCTGCCCACGTCCTGTGGGCAACGGCGAAATGTCGCCATCCTGGCTCCGCGACACGCGCTGGAGGGCCCGTGAGAAGGCTCAGACCAAACAAAGTTTGGTCTTGCGTGGGTTACTCAGAGAAGTTAACTCAATGTGCTGCCGCCGCAACGGGACCGAAGCGTCGCGAGCCGATGGCGTCCGGAGCTAGACAGCGCGAAAAGCGGGGGTTCCTGTCTTCTTCCAATTTGCCTAAATAAAAAATCATCCTAGGGTCGCCAGGATGATTTTTTCTATCGTCACACCATGTCCTCCGGTTTCACCCACTGATCGTACTGCTCAGCGGTGACATATCCCGTTTTCAGTGCCGCTTCTTTTAGCGTCAATCCTTCGTTAAACGCCAGTTTCGCTATTTCAGCCGCTCGATCATAGCCAATGTGCGGGCTTAAGGCGGTCACGAGCATGAGCGAACGGTCGACATATTCCTTCATTTTGCCTTCATTCGCTTCAAGGCCTTTCGCGCAGTGAATGTCAAAAGAATGAATGGCGTCGCCTAACAGTTGCAGCGACTGCATCGCATTATACAGAATGACTGGCTTAAATACGTTTAATTGAAAATTGCCTTGGCTGGCGGCAAATCCGATCGCCGCGTCATTGCCAAATACTTGCACCGCCACCATCGTCACTGCCTCGCTTTGCGTCGGATTCACTTTCCCCGGCATAATCGAGCTTCCCGGCTCATTCGCCGGAATCGTAATCTCGCCTAGACCGGAGCGCGGGCCGCTCGCCAACCAGCGCACATCATTCGCGATTTTCATCATATCGGCCGCCAGCGCTTTCACGGCACCGTGAACGTAAACGATTTCATCATGGCTTGTTAAGGCATGAAATTTATTAGACGCTGAACGAAACGAATAGCCTGTTTGTTTATGCAGCTGCTCGGCCACTTTATCGCCAAACGAAGCCGGCGCATTCAATCCCGTGCCGACCGCTGTCCCGCCGATTGCCAAATTTAACAGCTGCTCGCTTGCCTGCTTAATCATGTCCCTGCTTTTTTCAAGCATCGTCCGCCATCCGGAAATCTCTTGGGCGAAAGTCAGGGGGGTGGCATCTTGCAAATGCGTCCGTCCGATTTTTATCGTGTTCTTGTATTTCGCTTCTTTTTCGAAAAAGGTGCTAATCAGACCGTCTAGCGCCGGCAATAGATGCTCGTGCAGTTTCGTATAGACGGCAATATGCATCGCCGTCGGAAACGTATCGTTCGAGCTTTGCGACATATTGACATCGTCGTTTGGATGAATGCGGCTTTCTCCTTCCGGCAGCAGCTCATTTGCTCTTCTGGCGATGACTTCGTTTACATTCATATTCGTTTGCGTCCCGCTTCCCGTCTGCCAAACGACGAGCGGAAAATGTTCATCCCACTTTCCAGCTAGTATCTCGTCACATGCATTGCAAATGGCATTCTTTTTCGCCTCGCTTAATTTGCCGCACTCATAGTTAACGATCGCCGCCGCCTTTTTGAGCTGGGCATAGGCGTAAATCAGCTCCAGCGGCATTTTTTCCGTGCCGATTTTAAAATTATTGCGGCTTCGCTCCGTCTGTGCGCCCCAATATTTATCGGCCGGCACTCTCACCTCTCCTAACGAGTCGCGCTCGATTCTTTCGTGCATAAACATAAATCCCCCTTTGCCATTTTCATCGCCTATTATGTTTTATACCTATTCCGCCAAAAGTAAACTTACTTCTAAATGAAAGCCGAGGAGAAAGCATGTTTCTCCTTGCTTCGTCGGCATCATCGAGGTCATCAGCGGCCGCCCATTGATGCATATATTACGGTATGCATTTCGTCGGAAAAATTTTATAATGATTAATATCTAAATTTTGTTTCACGACAGTGATATAAAGGAAGAAAAGATAATGATTGTTTTAGGGGTCATCCTGCTTGTGCTTGGAGTTGGATTATTGATCTTCGCTGTTTACGAACTGCGCGAAGAGTGGAGGCAATGGAAAGAAAACGAAAATAAAAAGTGCATTGCGCTGTTGGAGCTGCTGTTTTTAGCGGTCGATCCGCTAGACAGCTTGCCTTTCTTGCTTTTCTTCTCGCTTTTGTTCATTGCTGGTGGAATCTTGCTTATTCTATAGGAAAAAGCCGGCTGAACACCGGCTTTTCTTTCCATACCCTGAAATATCCGAAGCATTGGTACCATGATTCGTCACAACTATGGATTAAGGACTTTTTTACAAAGCTACTTTCTGTTTGGAATCAGCCACCATAACCACGTCTCTGTCTCTCATCTCTTCATTTACTTTATTAGCTTCTTGCAGGTATTCTGTTTCAAATCCACTTTTTACGGCCCAAACATAAAAACCAAGAGATATGCATGCAATAATAATCATATCCCAACCATATGGGATGATGTTTATACCCCCGAACTTTTCACTTCCTAAATAGGAGACACACATCATGGATAACAGGTAGGCAACCATCCAAATACCTGCCCGGAAATCCTGGCGAAACCCCTTCCATTGCATTTTTGCCTGATAGTAGAAATAAACAGGAAGGCCGATGATCATAATGAACAACACTTGACCCGTAAGCGGCCAACGCGCCCAATATAGTGTTAAAGAAGCAAAGATAAATCCGCACGGCGCAATAATATGCAGCCCCTTGAGGCGAAGAGGACGATACAGATGCTTTCCTGTTCTTCTTAATGTCATTACGGTAATAGGACCAGTAATATAAGAAATTAAGGTAGCAACGGAAATTACCTCTGCCAATACGCCCCAGCCTTTAAACAAAAACAAAAAAATAAAACATACGGCCAAATTAAAAAACATAGCTGGACGTGGAACCCCGTAAATAGGATGCAGCTTACCTAAAACCCCCGGTAAATATCCATTCTTTTGCATACCGTAAATCATACGCGCTGTTGTAGCGGTATAAGTTGTTCCTGTACCGGAAGGAGAAACAAAAGCATCAACGTATAATAAGATCACTAACCAATTGATATTTAAAGCAATTGCTAAATCAGCAAACGGAGAGTTAAAGTTTAAATGATGCCAACCGTGTACAAGCATGGAAGGATCAACAGAACCGATAAAGGCAACCTGCAACAAGGTGTATATAACCGTTGCAATCAAAACAGAACCCACTACTGCAATAGGAATGGATCGGCTTGGTTTTTTAGCTTCTCCCGCCATATTAATCGGACTTTGAAATCCATTAAACGCAAACACAATGCCGGACGTAGCCACCGCTGTCAACACGCTTGACCATCCATAAGGTGCTACGCTATGTCCGTAGGTAAAGTTTTCCCCGTGAAAACCAACGAACAAGAGCGCACCAATTGTCGCTCCGGGGATGATAATTTTAAATATGGTTATAAGCGAGTTTGCTTTTGCAAACAAACTTACGGTCCAGTAATTGAGGAAAAAGTAAATAAGAATTAACACAGAAGCAATAGCAAGACCTTTTGGCGTAAGCATTCCGTTTTCTACTAAACTGTGTGTCCACTTCGCCCAATCCCATGGCCACGAGCTCATATATTGCACAGAAGCGATTGCCTCCACCGGAATAACGGAAACAATAGCAATCCAGTTCGCCCAGGCAGCGAGAAATCCCACAAAAGATCCATGAGAGTACTGCGTATACTTCACCATTCCCCCTGCTTCGGGAAACATGGCACCCAATTCACTATAAGAAAGAGCGATACATAGGATAACAACCATCCCAATAATCCAAGAAAAAACAGCCGCTGGACCAGCGATTTCGGCGGCCTTCCACGCACCAAATAACCAACCAGATCCTATGATGGATCCGAGCCCCGTCATCGTAAGCGCGAAAGTTCCCATCTTTCGGTGCATAGTATTCATCCATTTTACCCCTTTCATAAGTATGTAGTAACTATAGGGAGAGAAGATTGCTTGATAGATCCATTCCAGGGGGGGGGCAAATCAATGTATTTATTTTATTTTAATAATATCACAAACATTTTCAAATTATTAATAAATCAAATTTTGGTATGATAAAGGTGCGATTTTTCTAAATAGTATTAAAATTATTCAGCTAATGATCGAGGTTATCGCAATTTACTCTTTTATTAAATCCTATGCTAAAAAAATGATGATTTCAATTCCCTCTTTTGTATTTCTTGCAAGTCGGTCTAGCTTTGTTACCACTAAAGTGTTGCCCTCTTGCAATTGCTGAGTAACTTCTTGAACTGAGGTCTATCTGTTTTTGTTCCTGTGAACTTCTCTTCAAAGATGACCTCACATCCTTCTTTCTTTAATTCCTCGATTTGTAATTTCTTTGTAATGAGGAATGCTTTTTATCTTTGTCTAAAATTAAAAGAATATTTCTAGATGATGTATAAAATTTTGTGTCAAGCATTTGGCTAGACCAAAAGAAAAAGGTAGGGTATTCTCTGATTTGGCCAAAAATCTTAGAGAAAGGAGAACCCTACCTATGTCTAAAAGTATACCGAATTTAGACTGGCTCAATCAACTGGAAAACGCCATTCGTCAGTTTGTAAAGGAAAAATTAGAGTTGATCATGAAGGAAGAAATTCAGAGTTTCCTCGAAATTGAACAGAAGGGAACGTCGAATAGAAGAAACGGCTATTACCATCGAAACCTAGATACGCAGTATGGTCGTATTGAAGGCCTTTCTGTCCCAAGAGACCGAAACGGGGAATTTCAAACGCAGTTGTTCACCCCTTACCAACGCCATACCGGCTGGCTCGAGGAAGCCGTCATCAAGATGTATCAAAGTGGGATGAGTACGCGTGAAATTGGCAAGTTTATCGAACGAATTTTAGGAAATGCCTACTCACCAACAACGATTAGTCATATCACGGATGTGGTAAAGGAAGACATTGCGAAATGGCACACACGTCCTCTACAAAAGCGATATTCGGTCTTATATTTGGATGGGTTGTACGTGAAACTTCGTCGAGATACGGTAGAAAAAGAGGTCATTTATGTCGTGTTAGGTGTAAACGAAGAAGGGTATCGTGAAATTCTCGACTTCTTCGTAGGAGGACAAGAAAGTGCCTATGGGTGGCAAGAGATTCTCCACAATCTCTACAAGAGAGGATTACAGGAAGTACTTCTTGGTGTATTCGATGGCCTTCCAGGACTGGAGGAAGCCTTTAAAGCCGTTTATCCGAAAGCCGATGTGCAGCGCTGTGTCGTTCACAAAGTACGTAATACCTTAAATCGTGTTCGGAAAAAAGATCAATTTGAAGTGGCAGAGGATCTCAAACTGATTTATCGCGCACCGAATAAGGAGATTGCGTTACAGATGTTTCAACAGTTTGAGTCGAAATGGTCCAGCAAGTATCCGAGAGAAGTTCAATCTTGGGCCAATGAGTTGGATGTCCTCCTTACATTTATGGATTATCCAAGCAGTATTCGAAGTGTGATTGACACGACCAATGCCATTGAACGAACGATCAAAGAGATTCGGAAACGTCTAAAGCCGATGAACAGTTTGAGTAGTTTAGAAGCCGCTGAAAAAGTCGTGTATTTGACCATCCAAGATTTTAATGAGAAATGGGCAGGGCGAAAGTTGCGAGGATTTGCCGAAGCACATGAAGCCCTTCAACGAATGTTTGAAGAACGTTATCATTAACCAAATACTGTAAATAAACAAAATAGGGGGATTCTCCCTTTCCAAACAGGAGACTGAATATTCAGTCTCCTGTTTGGAGGAAACTAGTTCCCTATTCATTCCAAATCCATTTCAGAGAAACCCTACCCCATTACATTACACAAAATTCTTGACGGTACCTATTTCTATAAAACAATAAAAATATAATAAAAATAAATAATAATTTATTGTAAAACGATAAAATGCGTATTAAAATCAAATTAACAATAAAATAAATGAGTGAGGTGCTTTTTATGAAACAAGGAACAACATTGTTTTTAAAAATAGCTGTTTTTATTATCGGAACTCCAGTTCTTGCTTTATGTATATTTGGATTACCTTGGTTAGCTAATAATCCAGTAAATCCAGATTATGCCCATATACTATATCCCATTTTAATCATTATGTATGTATCAGTGATACCGTTTTTCGTTGCATTGTATCAGGCTTTTAAACTTTTAAGTTATATTGACAAGAACAAAGCGTTCTCGGAAATATCTGTAAAAGCTTTAAACAAAATAAAATATTGTGCAATCACAATCAGTGGCTTATATGTGGTTGGTATGCCATTCTTCTACATCTTGGCGGAGTTAGACGATGCCCCAGGTATCATATTAATCGGATTGGTCGTTATTTTTGCTTCAATGGTGATTGCAGTCTTTGCTGCTGTTCTTCAAAAGCTTTTAAAAGCTGCCATAGATATAAAATCAGAAAATGATTTAACGATCTGAGGTGAAAACAATGGCGATTATAATCAATCTTGATGTAATGCTGGCTAAAAGGAAAATGAGCGTTACAGAACTTTCGGAGAGGGTTGGAATAACAATGGCTAACCTTTCTATATTGAAAAATGGAAAGGCAAAAGCAATTAGGTTTTCAACTTTAGATGCAATTTGCAAAGCATTAGAATGCCAACCTGGGGATATTTTAGAATACAAAAGTGACGAAGACACTTAAGGATAATAAAGAGGCACAAATCATGAGAGCGCTAAAACAACTCGTTCGTTTTGGTTGGGAGCAGGCCCTATCATGTTTGTTTCCTGTCGTTATTTTTGCCTCTTTGGCTTTTACAAAATTCATGCCGCTTCCCTTCCTACCACGGTATGACTGGCTGCTCATCATCTGCCTTCTGATGCAGTGGTGGATGGTGCGTTCTGGGCTTGAAACACGGGATGAACTAAAGGTTATCACATTGTTCCACCTTATTGGACTTGCTCTTGAACTTTTCAAGGTACATATGGGCTCCTGGTCTTATCCAGAGGAAGGATATTTCAAAATTTTTGGAGTGCCTTTGTATAGTGGATTCATGTACGCAAGTGTAGCGAGTTATCTTTGCCAGGCGTGGAGGAGGCTTAAGGTTGAACTGGTTAATTGGCCACCGTTTTTGGTAGTTGTACCTCTTGCAGCTGCGATTTATTTAAATTTTTTCACCCACCATTATTGGATTGACGTTCGTTGGTGGTTATCTGGGCTTGTAATTATCGTCTTTTGGCAATCATGGGTCACATTCGAGGTTGATGGAACTCGTTACCGTATGCCACTCGCACTTTCTTTTGTGCTCATCGGATTTTTTATATGGATAGCCGAAAATATCGCAACGTTCTTTGGAGCTTGGGAATATCCAAACCAAACCGATGCATGGAGTCTCGTTCATCTAGGAAAGGTGAGTTCATGGTTCTTATTAGTGATTGTTAGCTTTCTTATAGTAGCGACGTTAAAGCAGGTTAAGGGAAAAATTGTTTCACCCAAGAAGGATAAGGTTCAAGAGGCGTTTGATAATCATTACATTTATGGATTATCCAAGCAGTATTCGAAGTGTGATTTACACGACCAATGCCATCGAACGAACGATCAAGGAGATTCAGAAACGTCTAAAGCCGATGAACAGTTTGAGCAGTTTAGAAGCCGCGGAAAAAGTCGTGTATTTGACCATCCAAGATTTTAATGAGAAATGGGCAGGGCGAAAGTTAAGAGGATTTGCCGAAGCACAGGAAGCCCTGCAACGAATGTTTGAAGAACGTTATTATTAACAAAATACTGTAAATGAACAAAATAGGGGGATTCTCCCTTTCCACACAGGAGACTGAATATTCAGTCTCCTGTGTGGAGAAAACCAGTCCCCTATTCATTCCAAATCCAATTCAGAGAAACCCTACTCCATTACATTACACAAAATTCTTGACGGTACCCAAGGCAAAATAAGAGGCGGGTAAAAAATATGTTCAATTTCTTTAAGAGAAAATGCAACTATACTTCTTATAGAAACTTTATAATGTATATGAATAACTCGAAACATCGATCTTAGGAGTGGTTATCATTTGAAAACGATCATTTCTCAATTACAAAGCTACATGAATAAATTGGAAGAAAATGGTTATTTTAATGGATCTATACTAGTAGGCTATAAAGGAGATATTTTACTAAGCCGTGGTTATGGTTGGAGCAATAGAGAACATGCTGTAAAGAATACACCCCAAACTAAATATCGAATTGGCTCTATCACTAAAGGTTTTACAGCTATGGCTATTCTCCAGTTACAAGAACAGGGACTGCTTTCAGTACTAGAACCAATTAACAATTATCTTCCTGACTATCCTAACGGTGGCCAAATCACGATCCATCACTTGCTTACACACACTTCTGGTATTCCTGATTTTGTGAAGTTTCCGGATTACTGGGAACGGATTATGCGATTGCCTTCTACTTTGGATCAAACGATCGATTTATTTAAGAACCTTCCCCTAGAGTTTACACCTGGAGAACGCTTTTCTTATTGTACATCGTCCTATATTTTACTAACTAAAATTATTGAACTACTTTCTAAGCAATCCTATGCCAGTTTTTTAAATCAGTATATTTTTAACCCGCTTAAAATGAATGATACGGGAGTAGATAATGGGCGTACCATAGTCAATAATCTTGCATCGGGATATTCTGTGTGGAAAGAGATAATTCATACAGAACCCGTGGATATGTCAATTCCTGTTGGAGGATATGGGTTGTATTCTACCGTTGAGGACTTATATCGTTGGGATCAAGCTTTATATACCAATAAACTTGTATCTTATAAATCACTCCAATCTATCTTTACCCCTTATCAAGAAAACTATGGTTACGGATGGGCTATTCAACAGATGAAGATCGGTGACAGCAGCCATACCTGTATTAGTCATTATGGCGATATCAATGGTTTTTGCGGAAATATTTTTCGATTCGTAAACGATCATCTTACAGTTATTGTATTGAGCAACCTTAATATTACTCCTGTATCTTGGATCGGCAAAAATCTAGCTAGTTTATTTTTCGGTGTACCGATCTCATTTCCTGAATTAGCGGCATCAATTGATTTAAATGACAGTAAAGTTCAGCGCTTAATTGGAACATATCAGATAGAAAACTCTGAAAGAAAATTAATGATTACCTATGAAGATGGACAATTATATGTTAGTGTAACTAAAATGCATGGAGCACCTTTTAAATATCCAATACACCCTGTTTCGATCACTAAAGATTATGTCCGGTGTCAAGCTGAATATGTTGATGAAACACTATTATTTAATATTAACCAAGCCTCCACTTTATTAATGTATAGAGAGATGGGACAGACACATTTGGCCTTTCAGTTAAATTAAGTCTAATCTCCAAGCTTAAGCCGATTTCTATCTTTTAGGAAAATTGACGGAGAGAGCCCTATATGTAGTGTAATACAGCCTTCTAAGAATATAAATCTAAAAACTAATGTAACTCAGGATTTATAGAAACACTTTGTCATTCAGCCTAATTGGTTCTGAACACAGGTCAACGCAATCTGCCAACGATTTATGCTCATATGACTAAAAACTTAGAAGAAAAAGCTTCCCAAAAGTTCAGCGAACGAATGGGAAGCTTCATAAAAAATTTATGATTTTTCCGCGGTCAAAAAAGAAAGGAACACCAGGGGAACCCCAGTGCTCCAAGGCTTTTGGGCAATTATTACATCATTCCGCCCATGTCAGGCATTCCTGGGTTGCCGCCTTTGTTTTCTTCTGGTTTGTCAGCAACAACTGCTTCAGTTGTTAAGAACATAGCGGCAACAGAAGCTGCGTTTTGAAGTGCAGAACGAGTTACTTTTGTTGGGTCTACGATACCAGCTTCAATCATGTCTACCCATTCACCAGTAGCCGCGTTGAAGCCGATGCCAGGTTTTTCTGTTTTTAAGCGTTCAACAATGATAGAGCCTTCCAAACCAGCGTTTTGCGCGATTTGACGAACTGGCTCTTCGATTGCGCGAAGAACGATTTTCACACCAGTTGCTTCGTCGCCTTCCGCTTCGATTGCAGCCACTTTGCTGTATACGTTCATTAATGCCGTACCACCGCCGGCTACGATACCTTCTTCGACAGCCGCACGAGTAGAGTTGAGCGCGTCTTCAATGCGCAATTTGCGTTCTTTCAATTCTGTTTCTGTCGCCGCACCAACTTTGATTACCGCTACGCCGCCAGCTAATTTTGCAAGGCGTTCTTGTAATTTTTCGCGGTCGAATTCCGAAGTAGTTTCTTCTAATTGCGCACGGATTTGGTTGATGCGAGCTTTAATGCGTTCAGAATCGCCAGCGCCTTCTACGATTGTTGTATTTTCTTTCGTTACAACTACTTTCGAAGCGCGGCCAAGCGATGCAATTGTTGCAGATTTTAATTCACGTCCTAGTTCTTCGGAGATAACTTCACCGCCAGTTAAAATCGCGATATCTTCAAGCATCGCTTTACGACGATCGCCGAAGCCAGGCGCTTTTACCGCTACCGCATTGAATGTACCACGAAGTTTGTTGACGACTAATGTTGCGAGCGCTTCGCCTTCGACATCTTCTGCGATAATTAATAGCGGTCTTCCTTGTTGAACTACTTGTTCTAAGATAGGCAAGATTTCTTGGATGCTAGAAACTTTTTTATCTGTAATTAAGATGTATGGATTTTCAAGCACTGCTTCCATTTTTTCTGTATCTGTGATCATGTATGGAGATACATAACCACGGTCAAATTGCATACCTTCGACAACATCTAATTCCGTTGCGAAGCCTTTCGATTCTTCTAATGTGATAACACCATCGTTGCCAACGCGTTCCATTGCTTCTGCGATTAATTGACCAACTTCTTCGTCAGCCGCAGAGATCGCTGCAACTTGAGCAATCGATTCTTTACCTTGAATTGGTTTGGAGATTGCTTTTAATTCTTCTACTGCCACAGCGACCGCTTTTTCAATACCTTTACGGATGCCCATTGGGTTAGCGCCAGCTGTAACGTTTTTCAATCCTTCGCGGATCATTGCTTGCGCTAAAACTGTTGCCGTTGTTGTACCGTCCCCAGCAACATCATTTGTTTTGCTTGCTACTTCCGCAACAAGTTTTGCACCCATGTTTTCAAATGGGTCTTCCAATTCGATTTCTTTCGCGATCGTTACACCGTCGTTTGTAATTAATGGAGAACCAAATTTTTTCTCTAATACGACGTTACGGCCTTTTGGACCTAATGTTACTTTTACCGCATCTGCTAGTTTATCCACACCGCGTAACATCGCGCGACGAGCTTCTTCGCTGAATTTAATTTCTTTTGCCATACCCCGTTACCTCCTTATAAAATGGAATGTTGTTAAGTATTTTTTGCATATCTATGTTATAAACGCTGTCTATTAGCCAATAACAGCTAAAATATCGCTTTCACGTAAGATTAAGTATTCTTTGCCATCATATTTTACTTCTGTGCCAGCATATTTCGAGAAGATAATGCGATCGCCAACTTCTACTTCCGGAGCTACGCGCTCACCGCTGTCAAGCACGCGTCCTTTGCCGACAGCAACTACTCTACCTTCTTGTGGCTTTTCTTTCGCAGTGTCTGGCAATACGATACCGCTTGCAGTTTTTTCTTCTGTTTCGATCACTTCAATGACAACGCGATCACCTAATGGCTTTAACACGGAAAACAACCTCCTTAACATAATTTTCGCCGTTCTTATTAGCACTCATCTCAATCGAGTGCTAACACACTTATAATATTAATGAACTTCTCTTTTTTTTGCAAGTATGAAATACAAAATTTCTAAATCCTTTTCAATTATTTCATACTTCCATGATCTATAAACAGCGGCAGTCAATTTTTTTATATTTTTGTAAAAGATGTGCTAAAATACGGGAAGCATCACTATTTTGTTGGTAAAGGGGTAAGTTTTCTTGAAACGACAATATTGGTATGTCATTATTACGTATATCATCATGCAGCTGTCTGGTATTGTAGGAGTTCCGCTTTTGCGCTTTCTCGGTGTGGGGAAACATGCCGAAAACAAGCTCGTTGCCGCACAGCTCACTTCTGGCTATTGGGCGGTCATTAGCTTTGCGATTGCGTTTTTGATTATTCTCTTTTTCTTACGCGACGATATAAAACAGCGGCATACTCGTTATCGCGTTTCCTTGCCTGTCGCCTGGATGTGGGCGATCGGCGGCGTCTTTTTAGCCCTGTTTGCCCAGAGCATTGCCGCTAATATTGAATGGCGTCTGCTTGGCATCGAACCGGGCTCGGAAAACACGAGACGAATTGTCGAAATCATTCAAGTCACCCCGATATTGATCATCGTTACTTCCATTATCGGCCCGATTTTAGAAGAAATTATTTTTCGCAAAATTATTTTCGGGACGCTATATCAAAAATACAACTTCTTCATTGCCGCGCTCATCAGTTCGCTATTATTTTCGGTAGTCCATATGGAATTGGAGCATCTGCTTTTATATGCGGCAATGGGTTTTACGTTTGCCTTTCTTTATGCGAAAACGGGGCGCATTTTCGTTCCGATATTCGCTCACGTTACGATGAATACGTTCGTAGTCTTGGTGCAAACATTGTTTGCTGATGAAATTGAAAAAATGATGCGGCAGGCAGAACATATACAACTCATTATTGGGGGCTTTTAATACAATGAGAAGGACACCATTGCAATTCGCTTTTGCCTATTTTCTGATGGGAGTACTATTTACTTACTTGTCCATTCAAAGTGCAAAAGATACGATTTGGAACTTTTTCACCATCTTCCTTGCCATCCTGGCTACGCTTGATTTTGGAGCAGCCATACGTCTCTTCGCATTCCACTTTCGCAATAAACCTCCCGTTTGATATCACGGGAGGTTTTCTTGTTCCTGTTGCGCCAATAATACTTTGCGGTAAGCCATTTTGGAGATCCAAATGCTTGCTTCATATAAAATCGAAAGCGGAATCATCACAATCACTTGTGATAATACATCCGGCGGCGTAATGGCCGCAGCTAAAATCAGCAAGGCCAAATAAGCGTATTTTCGTACTTTGCTCAATAACATCGGTGTAATCAAACCAAGTCTTGTTAAAAACATCACAACTACCGGCAGCTGAAAGACAATGCCAAACGGCAAGACGAGCTGAAGCAAAAATTCGAAATATTCATTAATACCGATGACTTGATGAATACCGAGGCGTTCCGCCAAATTTTGCATAAAACGAACGACAAACGGAAATAAGACAAAATACGCAAAACTAACGCCTGCTAAAAAGAGAAAAATCGAAAGCGGAATATAGCTTAACGTCACTTTTCGCTCTTTTTCATATAACCCTGGGCTGACAAACGCCCAAATTTGATAAAGCAAAACCGGGGCAGTAAGAATAAAGGCGATGACAAAGGCAAACTGAAAGTAAATTTTGATCGGGTCTGTCAAACGAAATGCATTCATCGTCAATTCTTTTGCTTCATCCGTATGCTGCAAATATAAAATGATCGGTTCGACAAAGAAGAAGCTCCCTATCAAGGCAATGCCAAAAAAAACAAGAACAATGATAAGCCGTTTTCGCAACTCTCCTAGGTGCTCATACACCGACATTTCTTTATCATTCATGTCTCAACCATCCTAACTCGTCATTGGTCGGCTTTTTTTTCATCTTCATCGGCTAATCCTTTCGTCGCATCCTTAAACTCGCGGAGCGATTGACCGAGCGACTTGCCCAATTCCGGAAGTTTTTTTGTTCCAAACAATAATAAAATGACAAGCACGATTAATAAATATTTCATGTTTTATTCTCTCCTTTATTCAAGCGGATAGTTTTTCAAAAAATAAACGAGCGACTGCAATTCGACCGCTAAGTCGATATGGTGGACGCGAATATGTTTCGGTACGTTCAAGCGCGCCGGCGTAAAATTTAAAATCCCTTTAATTCCTTTTTGGACAAGACGGTCGGTAATCCATTGGGCGACATGGGCAGGCACCGTTAAAATCGCTACTGGAATTCCCTCGTGAAGACGGTCTTCTAATTCATCCAAATGATAGACGGGCACCCCGCCGACTTCTGTACCGACTTTTCTTTCATCTACGTCAAATGCCATCACAATTTTCGTATTATTGTTTTTCGAGAAATTATAGTTTAAAAATGCGGTGCCTAAGTTCCCAACTCCAAATAACGCAACTTCCGTTATCTCGTCTTGATCGAGCGTTTTCCGGAAAAATGACAACAAATAGTTGACATTATATCCGTATCCCTTTTTGCCAAGCGCGCCAAAATAAGAAAAATCGCGGCGGATCGTCGCAGGATCGACTTTAACCGCCTCGCTCAGCTCGGCAGAAGAAACGCGTTGTTTTCCGGAAGCGTGTAAATTTTTTAAAAAACGATAGTATAACGGCAAACGTTTGGCCGTTGCTTGCGGAATTTTTGGCTGTTCATTGCTCATCGATAAATCCCCCAGCACTTCTTTTTTTACGTTGATAATGTCCTGACTTTCCACCCATTTTCTCTACTAAATAGGTTGGGCCAATCACCATTCCTTTATCAAGCGCCTTGCACATATCATATACTGTCAGCGCACATACAGAGGCGGCCGTTAGCGCTTCCATCTCTACCCCTGTGCTTCCTTTCGTTTTCACTGTTACGGTAATCAACAATTGATACAACGCTTTTTCTTCTTCGACATGCCAGGCAAACTGAATGTCGACACCTTTTAGCATAAGCGGATGGCACATCGGAATGAGATCGGCTGTTTTTTTCGCCGCCATAATGCCCGCCACTTGCGCAACGGCAAGCACATCCCCTTTTTCGATCGTCTTGTTTGTCATTTTTTCATAAATTTCCTTATTGACGGTCACACTTGTTTGCGCGGTCGCCATGCGGACCGTATCCTCTTTGTCCGTAATATCAACCATTTTTGCTCGGCCTTGTTCATTGAAATGGGTAAATGTTGACAACGTAATCTCCTCCACTTATAAACTATACACTATTTTTCGTCATCTGTCTTTTGTCGTTTTATTGCGATAGGAAAGTAAGTTACGCTACACTATTATTGTTAAACGCGAGGTGAAAAACAATGATCATTTTACAAGTGAATCAACTGACAAAATATTTTGGCGCTGACCTTATTTTATCGAATATAAAATTAGAAATACAATCCAAAGACCGAATTGCGCTCGTCGGAAGAAACGGAGCAGGAAAATCGACGCTATTAAAGATCATTGCCGGTGAAATGTCTTACGATAGCGGAGAGATTATGAAACCAAAAGAAGTAACGATCGGCTATCTCGCTCAGGACAGCGGTCTTCACTCTTCGTTGTCGATTTGGGAAGAAATGATGACAGTATTCGCCCCATTAAAGGCCATGGAAAAGCAATTGCGCGCGCTGGAAATGCAAATGGGCGATCCTGATTTGCTCGCAGATGCATCCCGTTATGAAAAATTATTAAAAGAATACGACACGCTACAGGAGCGTTATAAAGAACAAGGCGGTTACCAATACGAAGCCGATATCCGCTCCATTTTACACGGTTTGCAGTTTTCTAAGTACGATTATATGACGACTCCTGTCCAATCGTTAAGCGGCGGACAGCGAACGCGGCTGGCGCTCGGAAAATTGCTTTTAACGAAACCCGATTTGCTTATTTTGGACGAGCCGACCAACCATTTAGACCTCGAAACGTTAACATGGCTTGAGCAATATTTACAAACGTATCCTGGCGCTATTTTAATCGTCTCCCATGACCGCTACTTTCTCGATAAGGTCGTCACTCAAGTATTCGAGCTATCGCGCTCGACATTAAAGCGGTATAGCGGAAATTACAGCCGCTACTTAGAGAAACGGGCAGAGGAATACGAACGGGAACGAAAACTATATGAAAAACAGCAAGAAGAAATTGCAAAGCTGCAAGACTTTATTCAACGCAATATCGCCCGCGCTTCGACAACCAAACGCGCGCAGAGCAGAAGAAAACGGCTAGAAAAAATGGAAAGAATGGAGAAGCCAGTTGGGGATGAAAAAGCTGCCTCATTTTCCTTCGAAATCGAGCGGGAAAGCGGCAATGACGTGTTAATCGCTGAAGATGTCGCAGTGGGATATGATGCGGATCAGCCAATTATTCATAATGTCCGCTTTCGCATCACGCGCGGGGAAAGCATCGCTCTGATTGGTCCGAACGGAATCGGCAAATCCACGTTGTTAAAAGCGATTGTCAACAAACTCCCGCTGCAAGCAGGGCGTTTCCGCTACGGCTCAAACGTGCAAATCGGCTACTATGACCAAAACCAGGCCGACTTGTCCTCGAATAAGCGCGTGCTCGATGAACTTTGGGATGAATATCCCGACAAAACGGAAAAAGAAATCCGCACCGTGCTCGGAAACTTCTTATTCTCCGGGGACGATGTACTAAAGCCTGTATCGGCGCTCAGCGGTGGCGAAAAAGCAAGACTGGCGCTCGCCAAATTGATGATGCAAAAAGCAAACTTCCTTATTTTAGACGAACCGACCAACCATCTTGATTTAGACAGCAAAGAAGTGCTTGAGAATGCCTTAATTGAATACCCTGGAACGATTTTGTTCGTTTCCCATGACCGCTACTTTATCAACCGCATCGCCACGAAAATATACGAACTTTCTAGCGATGGAATTACTGAATATTTAGGTGACTATGACTACTATATCGCCAAAAAAGAAGAAATGCTGGAACTCGAACGCCTCATCGCTGCGGAGCAACCGCAAACAAACGTGAACCTTCCTGATGGGGAATCAAAGAAAAAATCGAGTTATGAGCAAGAAAAAGAAGCAAAAAAGCTAGAACGGCAGCGCAAGCGCCGCATTGAAGAAATCGAAGCGGAAATTAGCGAATTAGAACAACAAATTGCGCACGTTGAAGAACAATTATGTGATCCTGATATTTATCAAGATCACGAAAAAGTGCAACAGCTGACAAAAGAGAACGAGGAAATGAAACAAAAACTAGATCTATTACTAGCAGAATGGGAAGAACTTCATACACTAAAATAATAAAATACACAAACATCCACCGGTTATGAACAGGTGGATGTTTTTTTAGTTAATCACATACCCACAAACTTATCCCCAATTTTCTTCCCGTTATTCAAGTTATTCACCGGTTTTTCCACATTATCCACAAAAAGCATCTGTTTTATGTGAAAAAAACTGTGATTATTTTCTCCTTAATATAATGAGTTTTTTTTCTCATTTTCCACAATATCCACAAATTGTGGATAAATATATGCACAACCTTTATTTTTTTAATAAAAAAATGGACTTCCTTCAAGATTAAATCTTGAAAAAAGCCCGTTTGATTTCCGTTATTCTAACTCCAAGCTTGGGTCGGCATTTAATGCCATGTCCGCCCGTTTTCCTTGCGTATACAACACGGTTCCTGCTGCTGCGATCATTGCTGCATTGTCAGTGCATAACGATAATGGCGGTATCACTAACTCAACATTGTCTAATTTCGCCATTTGCTTTTGCAATTCCGCCCTTAATCCTCGATTAGCGGCGACCCCGCCCGCAAGCAACACTTGGCGAACGTGATATTCTTTTGCCGCCTGGATCGTTTTGGTCACTAGCACATCGATAACGCTGGCCTGAAAGCTGGCCGCCATATCTTTTGGATCTATTTCTTCACCGCGTTGTTTAGCATTATGCAGCGTATTTAATACGGCCGATTTCAAACCACTGAAGCTGAAATCATACGATCCTTCTTCGAGCCAAGCCCGTGGCAGATCGATTGTCGCCTTTCCTTCCTGGGCAAGACGGTCAATATGCGGCCCGCCTGGATAAGGAAGGTTTAACGCCCTCGCCACTTTGTCATACGCTTCTCCCGCCGCATCGTCTCTCGTTTCGCCAATCACTTGAAACTTGCCGTGTTCCTCCATGTATACAAGTTCCGTATGTCCGCCAGAAACAACAAGGGATAATAACGGAAATTTCATTTCCGTAACAAGCCGATTCGCGTAAATATGCCCTGCGATGTGATGAACGCCAACCAGCGGAATATTATAGGCAAACGATAACGCTTTTGCCGCGCTGACCCCAATTAACAGCGCGCCGACCAGTCCTGGACCTTTCGTTACCGCAATCGCGTGTAATTGTGAAAAGGAAACGCCTGCCTTATTCAGCGCTTCTTCAATCACGAGCGTAATTTGCTCGACATGATGACGCGAAGCGATTTCCGGTACGACGCCACCGAAGCGTTTATGGCTTTCCATTTGCGAAGCGACGATATTGGAGAGAATTTCTTTGCCGTTTTTCACTACTGCTGCTGCTGTTTCATCGCAGCTCGTTTCAATTCCAAGCACATATATGTCATGATTCATGATAAATTCACCCACATTACTAGCGCGTCTTCTAAATTATCTGGATAATAATGTCTACGAATGCCGCCATTGCGAAACCCTAATTTTCGATATAACGACTGGGCGACATGATTAGAAACTCGAACTTCCAACGTCATCGTTACAGCCCCTAACTGTTTGGCCGTTTCCATCAATTTGCGCATAAGCGCTTCTCCTAACTTTTTGCCGCGAAATTCCGGCAATACTGCCACATTCGTAATATGCGCCTCATCGAGCACTACCCACATCCCGCCATAACCGATGATGCGGCCTTTATGCACCATAACGATATATTTCGCGTAACGATTGTGGACAAGCTCATTATAAAATGCTTCCCTGCTCCAAGGCACAGTAAAAGAGGCACGCTCTACTCGCAACACATCATCAATGTCATTTAATGTCATGAACCGAAATTGAATATCCATCCCCATTGTTATTTTCCCCTTTTTGTTTGGCAAGCCATTTCGCTTCTGCCTCCGCCAAACGGATGTAATTCGGTACGAATGTATGGACGTCTTCCCGCTCTTTTTTCTTTCCAAGGAGCGCTAGTTCGCTCGGCCGCGGCAATTGTAATGCAGCGGGAGCAAAATGAGCCAATTCCCCAAGTTGCGCTTGAAACAGATCGTTTAAAGCAACACCTGTTCCAATAAATAACACCTCTTCTTTTCTTGCCTTGAGTTGGTTGGCCCATTCTTCCGCTAGAACGATGCGATCACTTTCTATACATACGAGCTCTGACCCATTATAACGGTATAGCCCCGTATAAATTTGCCCCCTTCTGGCATCAAAAAACGGAGAAATCACGCCAGAAAAATATCGACCATTAGCCGCCAGCACCTCTAAACTAGATACTCCGACGATTGGAATGTTTAATGACCACGCTAGCGTTTTCGCAATCGTCACACCGATGCGCACACCTGTATATGAACCAGGACCTCTTGCGACAGCGATTAAATCGAGCTCCTGAGGGGTAACGCCGCAATGTTTCATCAATGATTGGACCGCTGGCATGACACGTGTAGAATGGTCTTTCTTGATGTTGGTTGTTATTTCTCCTTTTACGAGGTCATCCTCAACTAACGCGATTCCCATTACGACATTGGATGTATCAATCGCTAATATTTTCATGCTTCTAAAATCTCCTTACATAACTGTTCATACCGTTTTCCTACTGGTTCCATCACTAATTTACGCTGATGATCTCCATGATGAAACAAATAAATATTTAATCTTTCTTTTGGCAATTGTGCCTTAATAAGGTGTGCCCATTCAATAACAGTAACGCCATCTCCCTCAAAGTATTCATCAAAGCCAAGGTCCTCCATCTCATCCTCTAGGCGGTACACATCCATATGATAAAGAGGAAGGCGCCCTTTATATTCTTTTACGATCGTAAAGGTAGGACTATTAATCGTTTTTTCGATTCCCAGTCCTTTCGCCAATCCTTTTGTAAAAGTCGTCTTTCCTGCTCCTAAATCTCCTTCTAGCGTAACGACAGATCCGGCTTCTAATTTTTCCCCCAATTTGTGAGCAAAACTCATCGTTTCTTCTGGGGAATGCATTATCAGTTCATAACGTTTCATCGATTGTCACCTTAACACATTTTATCATGATAATCTTCGCTGTTGAAATTTTACCATATTTTCGCCATGTGTTACCACTTTATATAGAGGAAAGATAGCGGCTGCTTTATTATCAAGAAAAAAATGCTTCCACTATGGAAACAGACTGCGTCTCCGCACCGGTTTGCGGTTAGGGAAAATATAACACATAAAAATAAAAAACCTTAGGAAATTTTACATTTCCTAAGGTTAAATGGATTGCGGGGGCAGGATTTGAACCTGCGACCTTCGGGTTATGAGCCCGACGAGCTACCGGACTGCTCCACCCCGCGACGATAAAAAGAACAATTAATTTAGAAAGCTTTCATTAAATTCGTTGTCCCTTCCTCTTCTAGCTTATTCAACGATGTTAGATGCGTCGGGACAACTCGCAGCGGATTCAAGGAAGCTTAGGCTCGTTGCTCCACCCCGCGGCGATATAAATAAAAAGGTAAAGGGAATTTAGGCGTGTTTCACTCCCTGGTATAATAGAAACTGCCTAGCGACGACCTACTCTTGCAGGGGCGCTGGCCCCAACTACCATCGGCGCTGGAGAGCTTAACTTCCGTGTTCGGGATGGGAACGGGTGTTTCCTCTCCGCCATTGTCACTAGGCAAGCTGTTCAATTGGACATGTATTATTATATCCATCTGATCGATTTTGTCAAGAAGGAGTTCATTCCTTCAAAACTAGATAACCGTCTGTTGGGAAGAAGCCGTGCGTCCTGCGCTTTTCGTGGTTAAGTCCTCGATCGATTAGTATCCGTCAGCTGCACGTGTCGCCACGCTTCCACCTCGGACCTATCGACCTCGTCATCTTCGAGGGATCTTACTCGCTAACGCGATGGGAAATCTCATCTTGAGGGGGGCTTCACGCTTAGATGCTTTCAGCGCTTATCCCTTCCGCACATAGCTACCCAGCGGTGCCCCTGGCGGGACAACTGGTACACCAGCGGTGCGTCCATCCCGGTCCTCTCGTACTAAGGACAGCTCCTCTCAAATTTCCTACGCCCGCGACGGATAGGGACCGAACTGTCTCACGACGTTCTGAACCCAGCTCGCGTACCGCTTTAATGGGCGAACAGCCCAACCCTTGGGACCGACTACAGCCCCAGGATGCGATGAGCCGACATCGAGGTGCCAAACCTCCCCGTCGATGTGGACTCTTGGGGGAGATCAGCCTGTTATCCCCGGGGTAGCTTTTATCCGTTGAGCGATGGCCCTTCCATACGGAACCACCGGATCACTAAGCCCGACTTTCGTCCCTGCTCGACCTGTCCGTCTCGCAGTCAAGCTCCCTTGTGCCTTTGCACTCTCCGAATGATTTCCAACCATTCTGAGGGAACCTTTGGGCGCCTCCGTTACCTTTTGGGAGGCGACCGCCCCAGTCAAACTGCCCACCTGACACTGTCTCCCACCCCGGTAAGGGGTGCGGGTTAGAATTTCAATACCGCCAGGGTGGTATCCCACCGGCGCCTCCACCGAAGCTGGCGCTCCGGCTTCCCAGGCTCCCACCTATCCTGTACAAGCGATACCAAAATTCCATATCAGGCTGCAGTAAAGCTCCACGGGGTCTTTCCGTCCTGTCGCGGGTAACCTGCATCTTCACAGGTAGTATGATTTCACCGGGTCTCTCGTTGAGACAGTGCCCAAGTCGTTACACCTTTCGTGCGGGTCGGAACTTACCCGACAAGGAATTTCGCTACCTTAGGACCGTTATAGTTACGGCCGCCGTTTACTGGGGCTTCGGTTCGCACCTTCGCTTGCGCTAAGCGCTCCCCTTAACCTTCCAGCACCGGGCAGGTGTCAGCCCCTATACTTCGCCTTTCGGCTTCGCAGAGACCTGTGTTTTTGATAAACAGTCGCTTGGGCCTTTTCACTGCGGCTCCCTCGGGCTATTCACCCAAGAGAGCACCCCTTCTCCCGAAGTTACGGGGTCATTTTGCCGAGTTCCTTAACGAGAGTTCTCCCGCGCACCTTAGGATTCTCTCCTCGCCTACCTGTGTCGGTTTGCGGTACGGGCACCTCTCACCTCGCTAGAGGCTTTTCTTGGCAGTGTAGGATCGGGGACTTCGGGACCAAAGGTCCCTTCGCCATCACGGCTCCGCCTTTACGCCAGACGGATTTGCCTATCTGGCAGCCTAACCGCTTGGACAGGCTATTCCAGCAGCCTGCTCGCCCTACCTTCCTGCGTCCCCCCATCGCTCAAACGGTGAGGAGGTGGTACAGGAATCTCTACCTGTTGCCCATCACCTACGCCTTTCGGCCTCGGCTTAGGTCCCGACTAACCCTGAGCGGACGAACCTTCCTCAGGAACCCTTAGGCTTTCGGTGCAGAGGATTCTCACCTCTGTTTTCGCTACTCACACCGGCATTCTCACTTCTAAGCGCTCCACGAGTCCTTCCGGTCTCGCTTCGACGCCCTTAGAACGCTCCCCTACCGATGACCAACGGTCATCCCACAGCTTCGGTGGCACGTTTAGCCCCGGTACATTTTCGGCGCAGAGTCACTCGACCAGTGAGCTATTACGCACTCTTTAAATGGTGGCTGCTTCTAAGCCAACATCCTGGTTGTCTGGGCAACTCCACATCCTTTTCCACTTAACGTGCACTTAGGGACCTTAGCTGGTGATCTGGGCTGTTTCCCTCTCGACCACGGATCTTATCACTCGTAGTCTGACTCCCAAGGATAAGTCATTGGCATTCGGAGTTTGACTGAGTTCGGTAACCCGATGAGGGCCCCTAGCCCAATCAGTGCTCTACCTCCAAGACTCTTCCCTTGAGGCTAGCCCTAAAGCTATTTCGGGGAGAACCAGCTATCTCCAGGTTCGATTGGCATTTCACCCCTACCCACACCTCATCCCCGCACTTTTCAACGTGCGTGGGTTCGGGCCTCCAGTAGGTGTTACCCTACCTTCACCCTGGACATGGGTAGATCACCTGGTTTCGGGTCTACGACGACGTACTCAACGCCCTATTCAGACTCGCTTTCGCTGCGGCTCCGTCTCTTCGACTTAACCTCGCACGTCATCGTAACTCGCCGGTTCATTCTACAAAAGGCACGCCATCACCCATGAACGGGCTCTGACTACTTGTAGGCACACGGTTTCAGGTTCTCTTTCACTCCCCTTCCGGGGTGCTTTTCACCTTTCCCTCACGGTACTGGTTCACTATCGGTCACTAGGGAGTATTTAGCCTTGGGAGATGGTCCTCCCTGCTTCCGACGGGATTCCCCGTGTCCCGCCGTACTCAGGAGCCACTCGGGAGGGAACGAAGTTTCGACTACAGGGCTATCACCTTCTCTGGCGGGCCTTTCCAGACCGCTTCGTCTACCCCGTTCCTTTGTCACTCCCATGTGAGTGGTCCTACAACCCCAAGAGGCAAGCCTCTTGGTTTGGGCTGTTCCCGTTTCGCTCGCCGCTACTCAGGGAATCGCGTTTGCTTTCTTCTCCTCCGGGTACTGAGATGTTTCAGTTCCCCGGGTGTGCCCTCCATACCCTATGGATTCAGGTATGGATACTGTCCCATTACGGACAGTGGGTTTCCCCATTCGGACATCTCCGGATCAACGCTTGCTTACAGCTCCCCGAAGCGTTTCGGCGTTTGCCCCGTCCTTCATCGGCTCCTAGTGCCAAGGCATCCACCGTGCGCCCTTTCTAACTTAACCAACATTGCGCTTCTCGGCTTCTTCCTTTTCGGTTATCTAGTTTTCAAAGAACGAACTTATTTCCTGCATCCGCTCATAGATGCAGACGCAGAGAAGGAACTTTAATATATGCTCCTTCAAAACTAAACAAAACGTAAGCGTCCACGATATTTTCACACATATCATCCTTAGAAAGGAGGTGATCCAGCCGCACCTTCCGGTACGGCTACCTTGTTACGACTTCACCCCAATCACTTGCCCCACCTTCGGCGGCTGGCTCCCGGAAGGGTTACCTCACCGACTTCGGGTGTTGCAAGCTCTCGTGGTGTGACGGGCGGTGTGTACAAGGCCCGGGAACGTATTCACCGCGGCATGCTGATCCGCGATTACTAGCGATTCCGGCTTCATGCAGGCGAGTTGCAGCCTGCAATCCGAACTGAGAGCGGCTTTTTGGGATTCGCTCCCCCTCGCGGGTTCGCAGCCCTTTGTACCGCCCATTGTAGCACGTGTGTAGCCCAGGTCATAAGGGGCATGATGATTTGACGTCATCCCCACCTTCCTCCGATTTGTCATCGGCAGTCACCTTAGAGTGCCCAACTGAATGCTGGCAACTAAGGTCGAGGGTTGCGCTCGTTGCGGGACTTAACCCAACATCTCACGACACGAGCTGACGACAACCATGCACCACCTGTCACCCTGTCCCCCCGAAGGGGGAACGCCCTATCTCTAGGGTTGTCAGGGGATGTCAAGACCTGGTAAGGTTCTTCGCGTTGCTTCGAATTAAACCACATGCTCCACCGCTTGTGCGGGCCCCCGTCAATTCCTTTGAGTTTCAGCCTTGCGGCCGTACTCCCCAGGCGGAGTGCTTAACGCGTTAGCTGCAGCACTAAAGGGTTTGACCCCTCTAACACTTAGCACTCATCGTTTACGGCGTGGACTACCAGGGTATCTAATCCTGTTTGCTCCCCACGCTTTCGCGCCTCAGCGTCAGTTACAGACCAGAGAGCCGCCTTCGCCACTGGTGTTCCTCCACATCTCTACGCATTTCACCGCTACACGTGGAATTCCGCTCTCCTCTTCTGCACTCAAGCCCCCCAGTTTCCAATGACCCTCCACGGTTGAGCCGTGGGCTTTCACATCAGACTTAAGGGACCGCCTGCGCGCGCTTTACGCCCAATAATTCCGGACAACGCTCGCCCCCTACGTATTACCGCGGCTGCTGGCACGTAGTTAGCCGGGGCTTTCTCGTTAGGTACCGTCACCGTACCGCCCTATTCGAACGGTACTTCTTCTTCCCTAACAACAGAGCTTTACGATCCGAAGACCTTCTTCGCTCACGCGGCGTCGCTCCGTCAGACTTTCGTCCATTGCGGAAGATTCCCTACTGCTGCCTCCCGTAGGAGTCTGGGCCGTGTCTCAGTCCCAGTGTGGCCGGTCACCCTCTCAGGCCGGCTACGCATCGTCGCCTTGGTGAGCCGTTACCTCACCAACTAGCTAATGCGCCGCGGGCCCATCCGTAAGTGACAGCCAAAGCCGCCTTTCAACCAAAGACCATGCGGTCTTCGGTGTTATCCGGTATTAGCTCCGGTTTCCCGGAGTTATCCCGGTCTTACGGGTAGGTTGCCCACGTGTTACTCACCCGTCCGCCGCTAACCGAACAAGAGCAAGCTCCTGTTCGGTCCGCTCGACTTGCATGTATTAGGCACGCCGCCAGCGTTCGTCCTGAGCCAGGATCAAACTCTCCATAGAAAGTTGATTGGCTTATTCCCAAGCTTCAGCACCGACACCGTAAGGTGTCGCAGCGCCTCCGCTTTTCTTATTGTCCAGCTCCGGCTCGCAACGCCTTGCGGAAAACAACCTTCCTCCGTCGACATGCAAGCATGTCTCGTCGGAAGAACATTTTCCTTCCGGCGTTAGACGCTCGCCTTCGCTTTTCTATGTGGACGCTTCGTTTTGTTCAGTTTTCAAGGAACTTACCTAGAATGTGGAGCCTATCGGGATCGAACCGATGACCTCCTGCGTGCAAAGCAGGCGCTCTCCCAGCTGAGCTAAGGCCCCATATTGACTAAAATCGGGAAGACAGGATTCGAACCTGCGACCCCATGGTCCCAAACCATGTGCTCTACCAAGCTGAGCTACTTCCCGCTATGGCGCGCTCGAGAGGATTCGAACCCCTAACCTTCTGATCCGTAGTCAGATGCTCTATCCAATTGAGCTACGAGCGCATGTTATTAATTTTGAGTCAACAAATTTTACTATAACACAACAAATCATAAAACGCAAGTATTTTTATATTATGTGATGCGGTCGAGAGGACTTGAACCTCCACGGGGTTGCCCCCACTAGGCCCTCAACCTAGCGCGTCTGCCATTCCGCCACGACCGCATATTCAACTGGTGCGGGTGGAGGGACTTGAACCCCCACGCCGTGAGGCGCCAGATCCTAAGTCTGGTGCGTCTGCCAATTCCGCCACACCCGCAAAATGGTGAGCCATGGAGGACTCGAACCTCCGACCCTCTGATTAAAAGTCAGATGCTCTACCTACTGAGCTAATGGCTCCTATGGCTGGGCCAGCTGGATTCGAACCAGCGCATCACGGAGTCAAAGTCCGTTGCCTTACCGCTTGGCTATGGCCCAATAATTCAATGGCGGTCCCGACGGGACTCGAACCCGCGATCTCCTGCGTGACAGGCAGGCATGTTAACCACTACACTACGGGACCTCATTAAAATGGGGTTGGTGTTCTACAACCCCAACATCTTATAAAAGTGACCCGTACGGGATTCGAACCCGTGTTACCGCCGTGAAAGGGCGGTGTCTTAACCACTTGACCAACGGGCCATCGTATATATCAAAGTGGCGGAGAAGGCGGGATTTGAACCCGCGCGCCGTAAAGACACGACCTAACGGTTTAGCAAACCGTCCCCTTCAGCCACTTGGGTACTTCTCCAAAGGCTCCGCAAGTAGGATTCGAACCTACGACCTACCGGTTAACAGCCGGTTGCTCTACCGCTGAGCTATTGCGGAATAGTGAAATCTGATAACAGACCGCTTTTTGGTATGCTCGCTGCCTCTTCCTCTGCTAGCCGTTTCCAAGAAGCTAGATGCGTCGAGGCAACTCGCAGCGGATTCATGGATGTAATGCTCGTCGCTGAGCTATTGTAGAATAATTAACTCAACAATCTGTTGCGTACAATCGACATTCTTTATTATATTTAGGCAACTTAGTGTTGTCAACATTTTTTTCATCCCATCACCGTTTGGCGACGGCTTTTATAATTTAGCATATATGAATAATATATGTCAATAACTTTTTATAAATTTTTTTGGCTGCTCATCATCAACAAATTTAGAAAATTTTACTTATGCCTCGCCGCTATCATATGACATTAGCCTGCCGCCACATTTCCCACAAACATATCGATTCGTATTGACCCGTTTTTTTCTTTCGTACATCAAACCGCACTGGGAACAAACGTACACGTGTATCTTTTTTGTTCTTTTTCGCGTTTGTTGCGGAAGCGGGCGGCAATAACGCGGGGCCTGAACTTGCCGCAATAAATCGCGAAAATCTTTATCGCGATGACGATACCCTTTCCCCTCTAAATGAAGATGGTAATGGCACAATTCATGTTTAATAATGGCGATCAGCTCTTCTTCGCCAAATAACTCGTAATACTTTTTATTGAGCTCAATATTATGGGTTTGTAGTATGTAACGCCCTCCTGTCGTTCGCAGCCGGGGATTAAATGTCGCCGTATGTTTAAACGGCTTTTGGAAAAATTGCAGGGATACCCTTTCGACAAGTTTTTGTAAGTCACTTTGTTCCATTCTTCTTTACCCCTCACTTTTTTGGCACAGGACAGACTGGCGGTACATACATTATACTAACCTTTTCATTATTAGGAGGTTGAGAGCTATGCCAACTTGGCTACAAAATCAAATGAGACGAGCCTATTATGAAAAAAATCGCTATCAAATCAAACTGTTAAACCAATGCTGGTTTTTTTATCAGAGAAAACACTGCTCATGAAGGCAGTGTTTTCTCTAACTCCGCTGGCGGAATCATTGATAAAGAGATTCTTCCTTTGTTCACATCGACATGATCTACCCAAACTTTTACGACATCGCCGACAGATACAACATCCAGCGGATGCCGTACGTATTGCTTGCTTAATTTGGAAATATGCACAAGCCCATCCTGCTTGACGCCGATATCGACAAACGCACCGAAGTCAACGACATTCCGTACGGTGCCTTCTAACTCCATCCCTGCTTTTAAATCTTCCATTTTTAAAACGTCCTTGCGCAATAACGGTTTTGGCAGCTCATCACGCGGATCGCGTTCAGGGCGGATTAAGGCATCGATAATATCTTGTAACGTTAACTCGCCAATGCCAAGCTTCGCAGCTGTATCGGAAATATGCAGCGATTGCAATGCCATGCGAAGTTCTTCGCTTCCGATATGCGTTGTGGAAAAGCCTAAATTTTGCAATAGCTTTTTCACTTCTTCGTATCGCTCTGGATGGATCGGTGTCCGGTCGAGTGGTTCATCTCCATCAATAATACGCAAAAAGCCAATGCATTGCTCATATGTTTTCGCACCAAGCCGCGGTATCGATTTTAATTCTTCGCGGCTTCTAAATTTTCCTTGTTCTTCTCGTTTTTTTACAATATTTTCTGATACAGTCTTTGTAAGCCCGGATACGTATTGCAATAAGGAAACCGAGGCGGTATTGACATTGACGCCAACTTGGTTTACGACCGTTTCTACGACAAAGCGCAGCGATTCAGCCAATTTCTTTTGCGAAACATCATGCTGGTATTGGCCGACACCGACGGACTTTGGATCGATTTTCACCAGCTCTGCCAATGGGTCTTGTACGCGCCGAGCGATCGAAACCGCGCTTCGTTCTTCCACTTGTAAATCCGGAAACTCCTGGCGAGCGAGATCAGAGGCAGAATATACGCTGGCACCCGCTTCATTAACAATTAGATAAAAAATTTCCCTATCTACCTGCTTTAGCGTATCGGCGACGAACTGTTCCGTTTCCCGTGATGCCGTTCCATTTCCAATTGCAATCATTTCTACATGGTATTCTTCAATCAGTCGAATGAGTTTTTCCCTTGCTTCGTCTATCCGCTGCTGCGGTGGATGCGGATAGATGACATCAATTTTCAATAGTTTGCCTGTTTCATCGACAACAGCAAGCTTACATCCCGTTCGGTAGGCCGGATCAATGCCAAGCACGATTTTTCCTTTCAATGGCGGCTGCAGCAAAAGCTTCCGCAAGTTTTCAGCAAAAATATGAATCGCCCGCTCTTCCGCTTTTTCCGTTAACTCATTGCGGATGTCACGTTCAATGGCCGGCTCGATCAGCCGCTTATAGCCATCTTCTATTGCTTCAGATAAAAGCGGTGCGGCAGGAGATTGTGGATTTTTGATCACGTGTTTTTGTAAATACACCATAATCTCTTCTACTGGCGACTTTACGGCGACACGCAGCACCTCTTCCTTTTCGCCGCGGTTTAACGCTAACACACGGTGCGGCACGATCTTATGTACAGGCTCCTCATATTCGTAATACATTTCATATACTTTCTTCTCATCCTTTTCCGTCGCTTTGGCCGTTGATACGATGACTCCCTTTTTCCACGTTTGCTGGCGAATCCATTGACGGAATTGCGCATCATCAGACACTTTTTCAGCAATAATATCTTTTGCTCCTTGGAGCGCTTCTTCCACCGTAAACACTTCTTTTTCCGGGTTGATAAACTCCTGTGCTTTTTCTTCCGGTCTCGATTCCGCTGGACACGTCCATAGCCATTCGGCAAGCGGCTCTAGCCCTTTTTCTTTGGCGACCGTAGCTTTCGTACGTCGTTTTTGCCGGTAAGGGCGATACAAATCTTCAACTTGCTGCAGTTTCGTGGCGCTCATAATCGCGTTTTTCAACTCGTCCGTCAATTTCCCTTGCTCATCGATCAGACGAAGAACTTCTTCTTTACGTTGTTCTAAGTTTTGCAAGTAGCTCCATTTCTCTAAAATATCGCGAATCTGCACTTCATCTAGCGCGCCGGTCATCTCTTTGCGATAGCGGGCGATAAACGGTACTGTATTCCCCTCTTCCGAAAGGGAAATGACATTGTTCACTTGATTGGCAGACAACTGCAACTCATTGGCGATCACGCCGATCAACGCTTCTCTATTGAACAAATTGATTATCCCTCCAATAGCGAAAATAAAAATAGCTACAAAGATGCAGCTATTTCCGAGTATAAAATAGTCGGACAGATCGTTTCTCCCCGCGATCTGTCCTTTTTTATGCACAGCAAAACAAACTATCTGCCACTTTGTTTATACATTGCAGAGGCGATAGATGGCTCAATGCGCTGCAAACACAGGATAAACCCCTTTTTGCAACAGGGGGATACTTTAAACTAAACTTCACATGTTTTGGAAACGGGAAAACTCTTTCTGAATTTGTGTTAAAAATCGATAAGTCCTAAACTGATCTGCAGCGCTTCATCCACTTTATCCATCATTTCATCATCTAAGTGGGTGATTTTATCCGTGAGCCGCTGTTTATCAATTGTCCGAATTTGTTCTAGCAAAATGACGGAATCCCGTTCAAACCCATAGCGTTTTGCATCAATTTCAACGTGCGTTGGCAGCTTCGCTTTTTGAATTTGCGCTGTAATCGCCGCTACAATTACCGTTGGGCTAAAGCGATTGCCAATATCATTTTGGATGACCAATACGGGGCGAACACCGCCCTGCTCTGAGCCAACTACCGGGGAAAGATCCGCAAAATAAACGTCGCCACGTTTAACAATCAAAGCATTACCCCCCGCTAACTAAACGTTCAACGGTGTGGTCGGCTTCGTATTCTGCAAGAAACGCTTCTGAAGCGATCGATAAATTAATTTTTGCCATTTCCATGTAGCCTCGTCTCATCGCTTCGCGGATTTGCCGTTTTTTCCGCTCACGAATATACATTTTCGTCGCTTGGTAAATCAGTTCATTGCGATTGCCGTTTTCTTGTTTCACCAACACATCTAATTCGGTTACTAGTGATTGAGGCAAACGAACGACGATTTCCGTTGTTGCGCTAGACTCCGACACAAATATACACCTCCACGAACTGCAGCCGATTCATTACTTCCATTTCATCATACCACTAAACAAAAGCGCTGCAAAGTCATTTCTGCGTTTTCTACGTATTATCTTCTGAAAAGTTTTTCAGTTTATACATAATCATTGCCATTTAAAACAACATTTCTCACTTCCATTATACTCTTATTTCTGAAAAAAATACGGGGAACGCGATAACTTATTACACAAGGAACCTCATAGCTAATCGTTCCAAGATATTGGGCCACGTCATCAACGGAAATATATTCGTCGCCCTGACGCCCAATTAAAGTCACTTTCGTTCCGACCGGCATAGGCTCCGGCAAGCGGATCATTAATTGATCCATGCAAATTCTCCCGACAATCGGCGCTTTTTTCCCGTTCACCAACACATGGAAATTTTGCAGTTTGCGCAGCCAGCCATCCGCATAGCCGATTGGAACAGTGCCTACCCATTGTTCCGTCTCCGCCGTATAGGTTGCTCCATAGCTCACTTTTTCTCCGGGTTGGAGCTTTTTAACGTGAACAAGGCGGCTATGCAAGGAGAAAGCTTCTTTTAGCTCATACGGCAAATATGGCTTTATAGCCGGCGAAGGCGACAACCCGTACATCGAAATGCCAAAGCGCACCATATTAAACACTTTATCCGGAAACCGCAAAGCGGTCGCGCTGTTCCCACAATGGATCAACGATGGTTTATACGGAAGCCACTCGAGCATTTGCAAAAAATGATGGTATTGAAAAGAAAAATAGTCGGTGTTGATCTCATCAGCCGTGGCAAAATGAGTATAAACCCCTTCCAATGAAAAATACGGGTGGCGGTCGATTAACTCAATGACGCGCTTTGTTTCCGCCTCTTCTTTTACTCCTAGCCGTCCCATCCCCGTATCCATTTTTAAATGAAACCGCACTTGTTCCGTTCCTTTGTATAAGCTGGCCGCTTGCTCGACCCAGTCCGGCTGAAACACCGTAAGCGTGATTTGGTATTTGGCAGCAAGATGGACGTCGCTAGGACGAGAAGCGCCTAATACGAGAATCGGAGCGGTAATTCCTTTTTTCCGCAATGCAAGCGCCTCATCTAAAAAAGCCACTGCCAAATAAGAAGCGCCGGCTTCTAGCGCTGTTTTCGCCACTTGAGCATCACCATGGCCGTATGCATTCGCCTTTACCACTGCCATAATGCGAGTGTCATTTGGTAAAAAATTTTGAAGTTGGGAAACATTGTAGTGAATTGCATCTAAGTCAATTTCAGCCCACGTATCACGGTAAAATGAATTCATCATGCCTCGCTGTCCTTCCTTGTCTAGCAGATCTGAGTTTTTTAATGTAAACGCTCTAATTTGCGCTATCCTTTTTTAGTTTACCACTTTCTAAACAAGGAAGGAATATATCATTGCCTTAAGAGTCTGCCTTTTCCGAAAAGAAAACAGGCTCGTCAAGCCGCGAGCCTGTTGCCTAGCAATCAATTATTTAATCGCCTTTCCTTGCACGGAACGGGCAACCATGACCATTTCCTCCGGTGTTAAATCATTGGAAGCGAGCGTAAAATCAACACCATTGTACGACCATTTCAATGTTTGATCCGTCAGCGCGCCAATCGCAAAACCTAAATCGACTGGCTCGCCATTGACCAGCATCGGTGTGCTTGTTGCCGGCAAAACTTTTGCTTTTTCCTGAACTAATGTAAATGTTTTTTCGCCGCCGAACGTCATAATCACGCGTTTTCCGTTTTCACTGGCAACTTCCTTCTCATCGATCTGCTTTACTCCTTCCGGCAGCTGCTCCGGATACATGACTTCCATCGCTTTGTCTTTCGCTTCTGCCATCGTCGGCACTTCTAAACGCGCTCCCGTCATATTTTTCGACGTATCAAACGCATCATCATCAAATTTTTTGTTGAATTCGACCTTGGAGAATTGCACAGTTAACAAAGCTTTTCGGTCGGTATCCATCACTTTGACCGATACCGGTGATAAATCCTTTTTGTTTAACTTGATTTCTTGCATCGGCACGACATTGCTATTTGGATAGTTTGTTTTCGTTTCAAATACGTAATGATCTTTTGTCGCTTTAAACTTCGCCTTCGAATCGCTCAAAATATCTTTGACTAGTGACTCATACAAATAGGCCTGGCTGCTGTTTTTCGGCCAATCGCTTTGGAACCGGAAGCTTTTATTGAGCGCCGGCGTAAACACAAAGACCCCTTCATCATTGCGCAAAATCATCTGACTTTGCTTTTTGTCGGCATTTTTTAAGCTGACACGGTAATAGGAAGGCTGCTTATACCAGATTTCGACGTTATATACTTGTGGTTTGGAACCTGTTTGAAACGTCATTTTTGCTTCTGCCTGGTAGCTTGTGACCTCATCCATTTTTTCATCGAGCGCTTTGACGACATCTTCCTGTGATTTTGACCCGCAGCCAGCTAAAGCAATAAGCAATATGATGCCAACGAATACACTGAGCACTTTTCTCCTCATCATTTCAACCCCTTTGCCTCATATCGATTTCCATTTTTGCATTACAATATATGAGACAACTTCGGGGAATATGCAGACTAGCTATGACAAGCGCTCAATAATTACTTGAGCAATTGCATAATCACGGCTATGTGAAATGGAAAGGTGGATGCGGCAGTCATTCGCGTCCGAAACGACGATTGGTTTTCCTTGCAGGTCGTTCATAATTTGAATATCGTGGAATGATACATGTTTGCCAATTCCTGTGCCGACGGCTTTTGCGTACGCTTCTTTCGCCGCAAACCGTCCCGCTAAAAATTCCACTTTGCGTTTTGGTGATAATTGTGCGAACACATTTTTTTCGTCCCTCGTTAAAATGCGGTCGATCAATTTTTCGTTTTTTTCCATTAGCCTCCTAATCCGCTCTAATTCCACAATATCAATACCAACTCCAATAATCATTGTCCTTCTATCCTTTCTATCTCTTACATAGCATTTTAATAAGCCGATCTGCTTATTCGCTTTGCCCGCCGAAGCGGAAACCCTTTCGGCTATTTTTCGATCAATAAATAAGAAGGAGAGAGCGACATGTTTGTGCGCAGGGAAAATGCACGTGTTTTTTTCCGCCTTTATCCCGTTGTTTCTATCCTTGTTATCCTTCATGTAGTCATATGGTTTATGTTTTTTTTGCGTTTTTCGAGCGCGGAACCGTTATGGGAACGAATGATTGGATTTAATGCCGCCATACGCGAAGGGGAATATTGGCGGCTCGTAAGCCCTCTTGTTTTGCATGTGCGGTTTGAACATATGATAGTCAATTCCATTTCCCTGCTTTTATTCGGCCCCGCATTGGAGCAAATGCTAGGGAAAAGCAAGTTTTTGCTTCTTTATATAGGGAGCGGAATCGGCGCCAACATCGCATCCTTTTTCCTTCTGCCGGCGATGTACAGTCACGTTGGGGCGTCCGGCGCCATTTTTGGCCTGTTCGGTATGTATGGCTATTTAATCGTATTCCGCCGCGATATGATCGACAAGCATCACGCCCGCCTTCTTCTCGCCGTTATTGGCATTAGTTTATTTATCGCATTCACCACCCCTGATGTGAATATGGTCGCCCACCTATTTGGCTTGTTAGCAGGAGGGATTATTGCTCCTTTTATCTCGTCCCACCTGCGCCCGCATCGGCCTTTTCTTCTTTATCGCTAACCAACAGCCCCGCTTTCTCGGCGATGAAAGCGGGATCTGATAAAAAATGGAGCCGGAACGTTCATGGCGACATAGCCAAGCGGGGCGATCGTCATAACTCAGCTGTTGTTTATGCATATACATTTTACCATAGCAAAAAACGGCGCCTGTTGCGCCGTTTTTAACGGGCAACGCGCCGTTTTTTTGCACGCTCTCGGGATGGACCTTCCGCGCGGTTTCCCCGCTTTTTCTCCCGTTTAACCGGAAGCGGCGGCTCTTCCGTTAACCGCACCGGCGTCGTATCCGGTTCTTTTGTCAACATTTTAATACATGCCGCCACCAGCGAAACCGAATCATGTTCCTCTAACAGCTCTTCAGCAGCTCGTTTGTAGAAAGACAGGTTTTCGCTTTCTACCACATTCACCAATTTTTCCACCGCGATGCGCTGCTGCCCTTCCAGCGCTTCGTCCAATGTTGGCGGCTTCATCCGCTCCATTTTCCGCTTTGTCGTCCGTTCAATATTATGAAGCTGTCCGATTTCCCTTGGCGTCACGAACGTTATCGCCACACCCGTTTTCCCCGCGCGGCCAGTGCGGCCAATGCGGTGGACGTAGCTTTCCGGATCTTGCGGGATATCAAAATTATACACATGCGTCACGCCGGAAATATCCAGTCCGCGCGCCGCTACATCCGTTGCAACCAAAATCTCGATCGCGCCTTCTTTAAATTTGCGCAACACAGAGAGACGTTTCGCCTGGCTCAAATCGCCATGAATTCCCTCTGCGGCGTAGCCGCGCAAGTTCAGCGCTTCCGCCAATTCGTCGACACGCCGCTTCGTCCGCCCGAACACAATCGCCAGCTCCGGCGCCTGAATATCCAATAAGCGCGTTAAAATATCGAATTTCTTTTTTTCCTGTACTTCGAGGTAATATTGTTGAATATTCGGAACGGTCATTTCTTTTGCTTTTACTTTTACGAGCTCCGGATCATTCATAAATCGCTCGGCGATGCGGCGGATCGGTTCCGGCATGGTCGCCGAAAACAATAACGTTTGCCGTTGTTTCGGAACATTGCTTAAAATCGCCTCAATATCGTCAATAAATCCCATATTCAGCATTTCGTCCGCTTCATCGAGCACTACCGTATGCACATGTTCTAGCCGCAGCGTTTTGCGGTTGATATGATCGATCAGGCGCCCCGGTGTCCCGACAATAATGTGCGGATGTTTTTTTAACGCGCGAATTTGCCGCTCAATATCTTGACCGCCATAAATCGGCAATACACGCACGCGCTTGACGGCGCCAATTTTATACAGCTCTTCCGATACTTGAATCGCCAGCTCGCGCGTCGGAGCCACCACTAACCCTTGCACCGCTTCGTTTTTCACATCCACTTTTTCGATAAGCGGAATGCCAAACGCCGCCGTTTTGCCAGTACCGGTTTGCGCTTGTCCAATCACATCTTTATTTTGCAAGCTTAGCGGAATCGTCTTTGCTTGAATCGGGGTTGTTTCTTCAAAGCCCATGCGGCTGATCGCCTTCATTAATTCATTGCTTAATCCTAACTCTTGAAATGTCGCCAATGTTATTCAAACTCCTTTATTAATGCTTACTGATCGAATAAAAATATTTGACAGTTATCATACCATTTCCATCTTTCATTTTCAATCATTACCATTTTCCATTAAAAATTTTCCTACTTCAGCAAACAATACGTGCCGGTCTGTGCTATGGCAGACGTGATGATAAGACTCGGGCAACAATAATAGTTTCTTTTTTGGGGAACCAATCCTTTGATATAAATAATGGGCGCTTTTTAGCGGAACAATCCCGTCTTTTTCTCCCTGCACAATCAACACCGGGACATGAACATAAGGCAGACGCGGCCGCACTTCGTTTACTAGCTTGCGAAACTCTAATACAGCGGCAAGCGGCGTGGACCGCATCTTATTTTTATAACGGATAAACAGCGGATGTTCGCCGATGCGCCGCCATCCATTGCGCAACATATCACGAATGTCTTTCCATAATTGACGCGGATTGACATAATAAAATGCCGCACTTAACAGCACTAATTTATCAATGCGATATTTTTCTGCTAGATAGACGGCGATCACTCCGCCCATCGAAAAACCGATGACATATACCGTTTCACACTCGTCCATTAACGCTTGCAGCTCCTGTTCTGCCGCTTGAAACCATTGATCATACGTAATCCCTCTCAGCTGCAATTCTTCTCCATGCCCGGGAAGGGTCGGAGTTTTGACTACCCAATCCGTCCGCTTTCGCAAATATTCCGCCAGCGGAGCAACTTCCTCCGGACTTCCCGTAAATCCATGTATACATAGACAGCCGATCATGATTATCACCGTTTCCTAAAAAATCAAAAGCGGCGATCGACAACGCCGCTTTTATTTTTTCACCGTTGTTTTCATTTTACACTATAATACCGTTATTGCAAATCGCGAAGCAGCTCTTCTAGTCTCATCCCGCGGGAAGCCTTTAACAAAATCACATCACTTGACGAAACGATGGCAAGCAAATCGTTGGCCAGTGCTTTTTTCTCATCGTATGCGCGCACCCGCCCATCTGGGAAAAACGGCGCAGCTGTCTGTGCAATATGGCGCGCCAATGGCCCGTAGGTGAAAACATAATCGACCATTTCGGGGCGAAGCATCGCGCCGATTTCGCGATGAAATGCTATTTCTTGGTCACCAAGCTCCAACATATCGCCTAACACCGCAATTTTTTTCGTATATCCCGTCAATTCCCCGAGCAGCTGCAAAGCTGCCTTCATCGAAGTAGGGCTGGCATTGTACGCATCGTTAATGATCGTAAAGCCATGTTTTGTTTCGATCAACTCCATGCGCATGCGAGTGACCTCTAAATGGGCAAGCGCTTCTTGAATGCTCTCCCAGCTGACACCAAAAAAGCGGGCTACCGCAATGGCAGCCAATGCGTTATAAACATGGTGCTTTCCTAAAATTGGAATAAACAACGTTCGATCTGGAAGCTGGTTGACCATAAATGTCGTCCCCTTTGCTTCCATCCGCACCGCATTCGGATAATAATCGTTTTTCGTCTCTTGACCAAACGTTACGACATGCTCCGGCAGCGGCAAACTTGGCACACGGCTTGTCAATAACGGCTCATCGCCATGATAGACAAACAGCCCGTTTTTGCGCAAACCAGACAAAATTTCCAATTTTGCTTGCGCAATTCCTTCACGCGAGCCTAATTCTTGCAAATGAGCTTCCCCGATGTTCGTAATAATCGCCGCATCCGGCTCAGCGATGTTGGACAAAAGTTCAATTTCGCCAAAATTGCTCATTCCCATTTCGACGATCGCCATTTCCGTATCTTCCGCCAAGCGAAGGAGCGTCAATGGGACACCAATATGGTTATTTAAATTTCCTTCTGTTTTTTGCACCTTATAAGAGGTGGCCAATAGTGCCGCCGTCATATCTTTTGTTGTTGTCTTGCCGTTGCTTCCTGTAATACCGACCACTTTTACGGCCAGCTGCCTGCGGTACCTGTGAGCCAGACGCTGCAGCGCGCTCAGCGTATCATCAACAACAATCACTGGAGCGTTTTCCGGCGGATTTCCTTCCGTTTCCGACCAAAGCACCGCACTGGCTCCTTTTGCAAGCGCCTCTTGCACAAACGCATGCCCGTTAAACTTATCCCCTTTGAGCGGAACGTATAGATTGCCCTGCTGAATCGTCCGCGTGTCGATCGAGACACCTCTGATCGTGACATCCGCAAATTCATCGGCCAACCCGCGGCCATCCGCCATCGCTTGTATCTCTTTTAACGTGCGAGTGATCATCTTTCTCCACCTTTTCTATTTCTCAAACGTGTACATGATCGTTTGCTTTTCCTCGTGCCGCTCAATCGCCAGCTGAATGAGGCGCTCGATTAATTCCGGATACGAAACGCCGCTATGTTTCCATAGCAATGGGAACATGCTGTATGGCGTAAACCCCGGCATCGTATTGATTTCGTTAATATACACCGTGCCATCTTCCGTTAAGAAAAAGTCGGCGCGGACAAGCCCGGAAAGGTCGAGTGCCTTAAATGCAGTAATCGCCATCTGCTTGATCGTTTCATATTGCTCTTCCGTCACTTGCGCCGGAATGATGAGTTCCGTATCGCCGTCTTCATATTTCGCCTGATAATCATAAAATTCTTTTTTCGGAATAATTTCTCCGACTACTGAACAAATTGGTTCATCATTGCCGATGACGCCGATTTCGATTTCGCGGCCGACAATCGCTTCTTCCACAATAATTTTTCGATCATACTTAAATGCTTCGATAAAAGCCGCTTTCAAATCGGCGCGCTGTTTGCATTTCGTAATGCCGACGCTGGACCCTGCGTTTGCCGGCTTGACAAAACAAGGGTAGCCGAGTTTTTGCTCGACTTGGTCGTACGCCGCTTCTTCATCTTTACTCCAATCCCGCTTCGTAAACGATACGTATTTCGCTTGGCGCAGCCCGGCCTGGGCAAATAAGTTTTTCATCATCACTTTATCCATGCCGACCGCTGAGGCAAGCACGCCGTTTCCGACATATGGAATATTCAAAATCTCAAGCAAGCCTTGCACGGTGCCGTCTTCTCCATTTGGTCCGTGCAATAATGGAAAAATCACATCAATCGCTGCTTCCGATTCTTTATTGACATCCGTTACAGATGGAAATTGATTTTTATCATCCGCTAATGCCGGCACTTGGTTTAACGCTACCGGTATCATCGCTTTCGCATCCGAATGAAACTGCAGCTGCTTCACGTCCGTGATCGTTCCCGTCAGCCGCTCTCCTTTGATCCATTGTCCTTCGACGTTAATATAAATCGGAATGACATCAAATTTATTTTTATCAATGGCGTTCATGACCGCCATCGCCGTTGATAACGAAACGTTATGCTCCGGCGATTTGCCGCCGTACAAAATCCCAACTCTCGTTTTCATGCAGGCTCCTCCTCTTCGCTTCCCATCGTTCCTATTTTAACACGTTTCGCGCGCAATCGTATGGTATTTTTATATGAAGGATACAGGTTGTTTCGTCACTTCAAAAACAGCAAAAACACCATCTAACCGATTCGTTAGATGGTGAAATCGCTATTTCCGAAGGGCGCGATACGATCCTTCGCACATCGCCGCCACCATCTCCTCTAATGCATTTTGGGCCGTTTTTTCGATCTCTGCAAAATATTCATGCACCCGACGATAAAAACGGTTTTTTTCGATTTCATCTGTAAGCACATGAAAGATTTTTTGTTCGTAATGACGAAGCCCAGACAAATTATAAACTAACCCGCGTTTTTCAAGATACTGCAAATTAATTTGTTCCTGACCAGGTAAATAATCGATTGTAAAAATCGGCAATTGCTTATGCAATACTTCGCTTACCGTAACGCCGCCCGGCTTTGTGATCACCGCATCGACCTCGTTATATAAACGGTTCATCTCCTGTGGGCTGGATATGTAGGAGAAAGGACGGATATGCGGATGCTTCCAGCTTACGATTTCATCATAAAGCTTTTTATTTGTCCCGCATAATACCGAATAACGAAACAAATGAGAATCCTTTGCTTTTTTGAGAAAATCGATGATATTTCCTAATCCTTGGTTACCGCCTGCCAATAGTAAATGAAACGGACGTCTTTTCCTTTTCGCCTCTAAATGTTTCGCCATAAACACTTCATGGACGGGAATTCCTGTCACCACAATTCGCCTTTCCTCAATATGATATTTCGTCATCAGCTCCCGTTTTGCGTCGGCATGCGGGACAAAATGATAATCAATATTGCGCTTTCCCCACACGCTATTGACAAAAAAGTCTGTATAAACATTCACCACTGGTACATGAATCATTTTTTTCCGTTTGAGTCGCTGCAAAATGCGCGATGGAAAGGAATGCGTGCAAATAATAAGCTCTGGCTTCTCTCTTTCCAGCATTTTTTTCATCTTGCTTTCAAAATAAGGTAGCCACGGCTCAAAAGAAACGAATTCCAACCGATGAACATCATGATACATGAACGTCTTATAAACACGATGGTACGAAGCGGGATGAGAGCGAATCCAGCGCAAATACATTTCCGATACCATTTTCTCCATTAATTCATTGCAGTAGCTTAAGAAATCAATTTTTTTGCAAAATACATACGGAAACTGCCTTTGCAAAAAATCGATCAACGTATCGGCTACTTTATGATGTCCTGTATTCATCTGGAACAGTGGTAATACAAGAATTTTCATCATTGTTAGCTCCCTTAGTTTTCCAAAGATTTTTTGCGCAGTCGCTGCCCAATCCATGTTGCAAATAGAAATAATACAAACAATGCCAACCCAATTAGAGGAAAATAAATCAACGGAATTTGCATATGCCGCCCGAGCAACATTCCGGCAAGCATGACCGGTACAATCCAAAGCGTCGCACCAAGCGAAGCAAGCAACACAAACGAACGGAACGGAAAATGAATAACCCCTGCCATGTACGGAGAAATTTGCCGAACTCCCGGAATGTAATAGCCAAATAAAATCCCCCATTTTCCATAGCGATGAAACAGCTGTTTTGCCCGCTCCCACTTTTCTTCTTTAATCCCTAAATACTTTCCGTACTTTTGAATAAATGGCGCCCCAAAAAAGCGCCCGATGCCGTAAGCGGTGATCATCCCGATCACTACGCCGCACCAGCTGGTGATTATACAATATTCCCATAAAAGCTGTTGCCTAGCAATTACGATGCCAAGAAAAAACAGTAAACTCTCTTCCGGCGCCGGAATGCCGACAATACCGAAAAACAAAAACACGAAAATAATGACATATCCGTATGATTGCAAATACGAAAAGAGAATACTCGTATCCATAGATCCCCCATTATTATATTGATGAGATTTGTTTATTAGTTTGCACATTCATGAAATCTGTAATCGTCACCCAGCGCAGCTTTTTCGCCGTTTCTTCCTTTAGCAACAGCTCCAGCGCCGCAAGCATTTGTTCTGGCGCCTGTTTGTCAGCGCCAAGCGTATCGCCGCTGTCATGGAGAACAATAATCGCTCCACCCTTCATACTATTTCGAAGGCGGCGGAACAATTCCATCGTACCAAGCTTTGCATTCCAGTCGCCAAGGATGTAAGTCCACAGCACCGTAATATATTTCTTTTGCACAAGCGGGGTAAACAAATTAAAATGTCCCCAAGGCGGACGATAATAGATGGGCCGCTTTCCAATAATCTGTTCAATAATATCTGCTGATTTCCGCAATCCTTTTTCCAAAAAAGGCGGAAGTATCAGCCAATTGCTGATATGCCGGTAATGGTGAATGCCGATTTCATGCCCCTCCTCATGCATCCTTCTGACAATATCAGGATATTGTTTTGCTTTGCTCCCAACCACAAAAAACGTCGCCTTCACTTGATGTTTTTTTAATAAATCTAATAATCTTGGTGTATAATACGGATCCGGACCGTCATCAAACGTTAACGCAATCATGTTTTCGGACGGTCCTTCCCGGTAGATGCGAAACCTTGTCTTCCGAATCACGATCGTCGGAACGATGCCGTATAATACGATTCCCGCCACAAGGCTAAGTAAAACAAGCCATTGCATCGTTTTCACCTCTTTATTTGTACTTTACCAATACTTTTTTGCTTTGAAAATAGAAAAATAAACAGATTTGAATCTATTAACATATTAAAAAAGGCATATATTTATTTTACAGACTGATCATCATATAACACATTTATAAAAATTGGAAAAGAAAATGATGAAAATTTGCTAAAACTAAGAAGAACATATTCTTTCGTGTACACGGAAACAACGCGGATCGGTTTTTCACCTTTTCACACATAAAATGAAAAGTATCTGCTATAATACAATACGACATATGGGAAAAGCTAATAAGTTATTGTATCATGCTGAAAAAGACAGGTGATCAACGTTGAGCAAAAAAATTATCCTTACCGGCGGCGGCACAGCTGGGCATGTCATGGTCAATGTCGCGCTAATTCCGAAATTAAAAGCACAAGGCTGGAACATTGCCTATATCGGTTCCCACCAAGGCATCGAACGGGAAATTATCGCAAAGATGGACGGCGTGCCTTACTTTCCGATTTCTACCGGAAAGTTACGCCGCTATTTCGATTGGAACAACTTTAAAGATCCGTTTAAAGTCTTGAAAGGCACTTGGCAAGCGTACCGCATCATCAAAGAAGAAAAGCCGGACGTCATCTTTTCCAAAGGCGGATTTGTGTCCGTTCCCGTCATTATCGGCGCGTGGTTAAACGGGGTGCCCTCCATCATTCACGAATCGGATATTACCCCAGGACTGGCCAATAAAATCGCAATGCCGTTTGCGACCAAAATTTGCGTCACATTCCCGGAAACGATGCGCCACGTTAAGAAAGAAAAAGGCGTTTACGTCGGGGCGGTCATTCGTGAGGAATTAAAGCAGGGAGACGCCGACAAAGGACGACAGCTTTGCCAATTTCAAAAAGGAAAGCCGGTTCTTCTCGCCATGGGCGGAAGTCTCGGTTCGAAGCGGATTAACGACGCGCTGCGCGCGAATTTGCCAAAACTGCTTGCTGATTTTCAAATCGTCCATATTTGCGGAAAAGGAAATGTCGACGCTAAACTGGCGAAAGAAAAAGGCTATAAGCAATTTGAATACGTCCATGAAGAGCTTCCTCATCTGATGGCGATGGCCGATATCGTCCTATCACGCGCCGGCGCCAACTCGATTTTCGAGTTTCTCGCCTTGCGCAAGCCGATGCTGCTCATTCCTCTTTCCAAAGAGGCAAGCCGCGGCGACCAAATTTTAAACGCCCGCTCTTTCGAAAAATCGGGTTACGCCAAAGTGCTGTTAGAGGAAGAATTGACCAATGAATCGTTATTAAAAGGTATTTATCATTTATACCGAGACCGACAAAAATATATTGATCATATGAACAAGTCCGAGGCGAACGATGTGTTAAACAAGCTCATTGCATTGATTAACGAAGCCAGCAAAAAGTAACTTGAAAAATTCGGAAAAACGGTTATAATACTAAAAAAATCAATATCTAATTCGATGACGAAGAGAGTAGTTATATAGAAAGCGACAGCGAGTCAGGGACGGTGGGAGCCTGATGCGGACTATATAACGAACCGCACTTCCGAGAAGCTCGTCTGAACCCTTACCGGTTAGTAGGACGGTGCCGGGGATACCCCCCGTTATCCATAAGAGTTGGTTTCCATGTAAACAAGTAGAGTGGTACCGCGGGTTAAACGCTCGTCTCTATCAAGAGGCGAGCGTTTTTATCTTTCATAAACAAAGGAGGGAAGCAAAACATGGACTATAAAAAAAACGTTACTAGCTGTCTCGTTTCCTTGCTGGGTGAACACCTTTCCGAACAACAAATTAATGAACTGATGGAAATTCCAAAACATCCTTCTTACGGGGACGTTGCATTCCCGTGCTTTACGCTCGCCAAAGTGCTTCGGAAATCTCCCGTCGCCATCGCGGCAGAGCTTGCCGAAAACCTTCGTCATCCTCTCTTTGATAAAGTCGAGGCGAAGGGAGCATACGTGAACGTCTTTTTGAACAAATCGGCAATCAGCAAACAAATCATCGGGACCATTGTGAAACAACAGAGTCATTACGGTGATCTATCGTTAGGACAAGGAGAAACGATCGTTCTCGATTTCTCGTCGCCGAATATCGCAAAACCTTTTTCAATGGGGCATCTCCGTTCCACCGTTATTGGAAATGCCATTGCCAATATCGCCGAAAAATGTGGCTACCATACCGTCAGAATTAATCATTTGGGCGATTGGGGCACTCAATTTGGAAAACTCATTGCCGCCTATAAACATTGGGGCGATGAAAGCAAAATTAGCAAAAACCCGATTCAGGAACTGTTTCATCTGTATGTGAAGTTTCATGAGGAAGCGGAAACAAACGAACAGCTGGAGCAGGAAGGACGAGCATGGTTCAAAAAACTCGAGGATGGGGACGAGGAAGCATATCGCCTCTGGAAATGGTTCCGCGACGAGTCTTTAAAAGACTTCAACCGTATCTATGAGTTGTTGGGAATTTCCTTTGACTCATATAACGGGGAAGCATTTTACAATGATAAAATGGATCGTGTTATTCAGCTGCTCGAGGAGCAAGGACTATTAAGCGAATCCGAAGGAGCACTAGTGGTTCGCCTCAATGAATATGAATTGCCACCTTGTCTCATAAAAAAATCAGATGGTGCTACTTTGTATGCTACCCGCGATTTAGCGGCGGCTCTTTATCGCTACGAAACGTATGCGTTTTCGCGGGCTCTTTATGTCGTTGGGCACGAACAGCGCCTTCACTTTGAGCAAGTATTTTCCGTGCTGAAAAAACTTGGGTTTGCGTGGGCAAACGCCATGACTCATGTTCCATTCGGTCTTATGCTAAAAGACGGCAAAAAAATGTCCACAAGAAAAGGACGCGTGATTTTGCTCGAAGATGTTCTTAAAGACGCGATTGCCCTTGCGAAGCAAAACATTGCCGAAAAAAATCCGAACGTCAAAAACACAGATGAAGTAGCGCGTCAAGTTGGTGTTGGCGCTGTCATTTTTTACGATTTAAAACATCAACGAACAAACAACATTGAATTTTCGTTGGAAGACATGTTGAAATTTGAAGGAGAAACAGGGCCGTACGTGCAATATACACACGCAAGAGCCTGCTCGATTTTACGGAACGCTCCAACACCTGTAACGGATCATATCCAAGGGCTAACAGACGAAGGGAGCTGGGAAATCGTCAAACTCCTTGCTGCTTTCCCTACCGTCATTGAGAAAGCATATGAACATCTCGATCCTTCGCTTATTGCTAAGTATCTTATTGACTTGTCCCAAACATTCAACAGCTACTACGCCCATACAAAAATCCTTACCGAAGATGAACTGCTCCACTCACGGCTTGCCTTAGTGTACGCGACAACAGTTGTATTAAAAGAAGGATTGCGGCTGTTAGGAATTCGCGCTCCTGAAGAAATGTAGCACAAAAATAGCTCTGCCTCTCAACTAATGGACACGGTATCCACAAGATGCCGTGTCTTATTTTGTGATGCCGCAATCCTCTATATATGTACCTTCTCCATAATCGTTTTTAATTTTTCCAGCCCGATTTCCCCTGTATGCCAAACGAAAGACCGTTTTTTAGCAAAGTAAATCAGATATATAAAAATAATTTTTATTTTTGTTCAGTATGGTACCTATTGAACAAAATCCCTTCTAAAATACGAAACATTAAGAAAGATTAGTTGCGAATAAAATATATCTATTGTTTTTTTAGTGTAAATATGATAAAATTTCCATAAATCAATTTTTTTCCTTTTTGACGAAAGCGCTTTATCGAAAGCGCTTCATCATATTTTAATTACTCAAAGGGGGAATTGATAGTGACAACAGTGGCAACTCAATTAAGTCCAAGATTAGTAGAATTTTTAAAAGGGGTTAAAAAATTATACATAAACGGGGAATTTGTAGATTCCGTTTCCGGGAAAACGTTCCAAACATTTAATCCTGCTACAGGTGAGGTATTGGCGACTGTTTCCGAAGCAGTTGCAGAAGATATCGATTTAGCTGTTAAAGCAGCTCGCGAAGCATTTGACAACGGTCCTTGGAGAAAGATGGGTAGTGCGGAGCGCAGTCGATTGATGTATAAATTAGCTGACTTGATGGAAGAGCATAAATTAGAGTTAGCACAGTTAGAAACTTTAGATAATGGTAAACCATTTGCGGAAACATCTAATGCTGATGTTCCTTTAGCTATTGAGCACATCCGCTATTACGCTGGTTGGGCTACAAAGATTGTCGGGCAAACTATTCCTGTTCAAGGCAATTACTTTAACTATACTTTACACGAACCTGTTGGAGTAGTAGGGCAAATTATTCCTTGGAACTTCCCAATACTGATGGCGGCTTGGAAATTGGGCGCTGCTTTAGCAACGGGATGTACAATCGTGTTAAAACCGGCTGAAAATACTCCATTATCCGCTTTATATTTAGCTCAATTAATTAGTGAAGCTGGATTCCCTAAAGGTGTAATCAATATCGTGCCAGGCTATGGTCCAACTGCTGGACAAGCACTAGTAGATCATCCGTTAGTGGATAAAATTGCATTCACAGGTTCTACTAATGTAGGTAAATCTATTATGAGATCTGCTGCTAATACACTAAAACGTGTGACTCTTGAATTAGGCGGCAAATCTCCTAATATTATTCTTCCAGATGCTGACCTTTCAAAAGCCATTCCAGGGGCTTTAAGAGGAATTATGTTCAACCAAGGACAAGTTTGTGCTGCTGGAAGCCGTTTATATGTCCAAAAGAAAATGTATGACAATGTAGTAGCTGATTTAGCATCTGCTGCAAAATCAATTAAACTAGGTAATGGTTTAGAACCGGATACTACAATGGGTCCACTTATTTCAGCACAACAACAAGCTCGTGTAAAAGGTTATATTGACAAGGGAATTGAAGAAGGGGCAGAAGTCGTAACCGGTGGAACGATTCCATTTGAGAAAGGATACTTCGTTTCTCCAACCATCTTTGCAGATGTGGATCACAATATGACCATCGCAAAAGAAGAAATTTTCGGACCAGTTGTTGCAGCAATGCCATTTGATGATATTGATGATCTGGTTAAAAAAGCGAACGACAGCATTTATGGCCTTGCAGCTGGCGTTTGGACTCAAGACTTGAAAAAAGCTCACCTAATTGCTCATAAACTGCAAGCTGGAACAGTGTGGGTAAACTGCTACAACGTCTTTGACGCTGCTTCTCCGTTTGGCGGTTATAAACAATCAGGTATCGGCCGCGAAATGGGTAGCTATGCTTTAGAAAACTATACCGAAGTGAAGAGTGTCTGGATCAATATGAACTAATAAAAAAGCCCGTCGAGTTTTTTCGACGGGCTTTCAGCTTGTCGACAAAGTCGACAAGCTGAAATGTCCTACAAAGTATCTACTTTCCAACAAAAAAACAGAAGATAAACCTTACTATCTTCCGTTTTCAACAGTTGTAAATATATAGTATAATAGGAAGGCAATAGTACGGGAGAACTCAAGGGTGGATCGGCATTGTACCCCTTTATATGCAGAAAGGGGGTGATGCCGATGACAGTGTTTGAAGCGTTAATGTTTGCGATAGCTTTTGCAAGTCTTATCGTTTCAATACTGTCTTACAGTCAAAAGAAATAATCCACCCTTGAGTTGTCGGAGCTACGGGTGGATTATTTCCGCTCTGCTGCCGATCCCCCCTTGTAGGGAACCGTTCTATTGCAGGACCGAGGGTGTTGCAGCACCCTTGGTCTTATTTTATTTATACGAACCTTCTATGTATATTATACATGATTAGTGTTGTAAAATGAAGGCTTATGTTTGATGCTGCTGCCCGGATATTTTTTATTTTTCCTCTTTGCGAACGATGTTAGCGGAGTATGCATGATATGGAAAAACGATAACATCCCTACGATTTTACATATTAATAGGGGTTTTTCTCCATTTCAACGATGCGGAAGTACTGACTTACGTTCATCAGAGTTGCCATCCTAAAAAAATGAATATTAATGAAAAGAACTTTTTTCTATGATTTTGCGAAAATTGGATGTCGACTCACGGGTGGGAGCGGTCGTCAAAGCAATGAAACTTGGGCTATTGGAATAAAACAGCCCGATGGAACGGTTGTCCATCGGGCATAAAGCGTATTCTCCTTGCTAAATCATTCTAGAAATACAAGACGTAAATGACAAGCGCCAAGACAATGCGGTACACCGCAAACGGCACGAGGCGAATTTGGTTAATCAGCTTTAAGAAAAAGCGAATCGCGAGCAAGGCAAACAAAAATGCGCTAATAAACCCAGCGATGAAAAACGGGATATCGGCCGCGGTCACGTACTGCCAGTTTTTTAACAGCGACAAGCCACTTGCGCCGGCCATAATCGGTACAGCCATAATGAACGTGAAGTCGGCCGCGGCGCGGTGGCTCATTCCCGCCAGCACCCCGCCGGAAATCGTTGAGCCGGATCGGGAAAATCCTGGCCATAAGGACAAACATTGAACAAGACCGACGATAAGCGCCTGCTTATATGTAATTTGGTCGACCGTTTGCGCTTTTGGCGCCTTTTTGGCAAATACATCGGCGGCGATCATCAATAGCGCCCCGAGCACTAATCCGATCAACACGGTTGCGGTCGAAAATAAGTGCTCGTCAATATAATCCTCAAACAACACCCCTAATACCCCTGCTGGAATGAGTCCGACAATCACTTGCATCAGCTTCAAGCGCGGCTGTCCATCGCGATGGCGTCCGCGCAGCCCAAGCAAGTCGATAAATCGGTCTTTAAACACGACAACGACCGCCAAAATCGAGCCGAGCTGGATGACGACTTTAAACGTGTTTGCCGCATACTTCCCTAAAAATTCCTGCGATTGCAGCCACATATCATCGACAATAATCATATGACCCGTTGAGGAAACCGGGGCAAACTCTGTTAATCCTTCGACCATTCCTAAAATAATGGCCTTTATAATCTCTACAATGTCCATCCTCTAGCATTCCTTTCTTTTCGAAATTATGGCTGTCCTCACTTATATAACATATTTCTCCGCTATGCCAAAATATCACGATTCTCTTCTTTTTACATCACTTTTTTGCTTTTACCAATCGATACACACCAAAAAGTCAGCACGCTTTATTTTACTATAAATCTTCAATTTCTACCACCGCCAAAAGAGGTATCTATCTGCCTATAAATTTCCTCTTACTCTAAACTCTTCGAAAAGTTTCCCTTCATGAAAAATCCGACGCACTCTTCTTTGCGAGCCGTCGGACTGTTTTAAAACCGAGCAACAAGATCTCCTCTTCAGCCAAAGGAGTGGTGAAAGAGATCAATTCACTTTTTTCACAGCACCTATCCAAGTACGCGTCATCAGCATATTGCCGATGGAATTCATATGAACACCGTCTGTTGTCAGCCGATATGGCGAACGTGCTTGCAAATAGGCGAGAAACGCCTGATGGGTAGGCACTAAAATGCCTTGAAACCGCTGCGCCATTTTTTGCACAATTTCCACATACGGTTTCAGCTTTATGTTTCCTTGTGAATGAATGTACTCGCCGATAATGGTCGGCTCCATAAATATCAGTTGCGCTTTCGTTTTTTCCTTCGTTTGCACAGCCAGCTGCGTATATACTTGTTCAAATTGGTCCGGATATACTTGCTCTTTCTCTGGATGGTCGAGCTGGCGCCATACATCATTGATGCCGATCGAAATGGAAACGACATCTGGCTGCAGATCGATAACGTCCCGCTCCCATCTCGCAAGCAGGTCGGGCATGCGGTTGCCGCTGACGCCGCGATTGATGACATCGAAGAAGCGATTCGGATAAGCGGTAATAAGGTAGTCGCGGATCAGCCGGACATACCCGTAGCCAATTTGTTCCGGGTCTTTCCATCTTCCTGATTCGGTAATACTGTCGCCGATGAACACGATTCTTCCTTCGAGCTTCATCCTCTCGCCTCGCTTCCTGATCATAAAATTGAATTGTCTTTTGATATTAATGATGTATAGCATTTTATATTATATAAAAGATCCGATGCCCTTTTTCATGAAGGCCATCGGATCTTTTTCCTCTTTCGTAACGCTCGTATGTCAACGAAATAGCTTGATGGGCGTTGCGAACGTCATTATGCAGAATTTTGTTTTTGGCGCTTATATAATATCGTCTCCACCGTCGAACCAATCACCTATATCCATCACATCGCCTAAATCGGGATCTAGCGCTTCTTCAACGACCTCTTCCAACAATTCCTCAGCCACCATACCCGCAAGCATTCCTGCCGCAAATCCGCCAATCGCTCCCGTCATGCTATGCCCACCATGGTGATGATTGTGATGAGGACCGTATGCATGTGGAGAGGTATACGGCGGCGCATAGACAGTGCCCATATGGAAGGAAGAGTTCTGAGCGGCTTGAACTGCTTTTTCGATTGCACGTTGCAACGTTTGGGCTGTTCCTTCCAAATCATCCAGCTCTTCATAACGGAAAAACAGCTCTTGTTTCATCTCGCTTTCACGCAATCCGTTCCATATGTCTACTTCGAGATACAACCGAACCCCTTTCTCTTCGAGCAGGGCAAAAAATTCTATTTCCTGTACCGTTCCTTTAAACGTGTTTGTCGGGAAGAAGGCAAATTCCTGGCCGTACGCACTGATTTTTCCCGAAGAAGGTTTCTCACGGAAGCCAAGATTCGCAAACGCTTGAAACAATTTCTCGAGCGCTAACGGCGGAAGAATATGAATCGCATCCTGGTCAAAAGCATCGACCCCATCGGCAATGTCCAAACGCGTCACAAACGTATAGCGCACACTATGACGCGTAATTGGCAAATGCAGCGGAAGAACATAGGAAAACGGCAATACCTTTCTTTCCCCAGGCTGAATAGTAAACGCAGGGGCAACGGGAATGACGGCCACCGTTCGGCGATATGCTTTTCCATCGGTCTGAACGGTGAGCTGCAATTCCACTTCCAGCTTGCGAATTTGTTGTTCCACCGTCCCCCCTTCAACCAAAAATTCTCCTTCCAATTTCTCTCCTAGACGTACTTGAGGACGATGCAGCACAAGGTCTACTTTCGCAGCTCCTACTCCAAGTTTTGACAAAAGCTTTTTCCACATTGGTTCATCTCTCCCCATGGAAATGTGTTTCTACGAAATAGTTACGAATATAGCGGCCGAAAGGATTCAACATAATGCATCCTAAAGGTCGTTGCCTTTAGGATGGTCAAAAAAATATTTTCGTAATGCCAAGGCAGATTAAAATCGCTCCAGGGATGACCGTAGCCTTTTTCACTGCCTTTGTCTCGGAGAGCAGATTTCCTGCTTTTAACCCTAAACCAATAAAAATGATATTTAATGTGCTTACAAATAAGGCAAGAATCAATGGCGAATACCCTAAAAAGGAGGCGCTGATTCCTGCGCCAAACGCATCCATCGACAGCGCGAACCCAATCAACATCGCCTCTTTCATACTGATGCTTCCAGAGCGGTCCAAATCCCCTAATGTCGGGCGTTTTAGCACTTGAACGACGATGCCAAACCGCTCCAATTGAAATCTCCATACTTTCATGCGAGGCGGGTCCGCCACCAACGGTTCAAGCCTTTCGTACTTATCCTCTTCTTTTTTAACTACATTATAAATTGCCCAAATGCCAAGAGCAATTAATATAGCGGAAGCCAGCCATCGTTCCACCTGCATCGGCAAAAACAGCAAAAGAACGCTGCCGACATACATGGATAACAATAACATCGCGCCAGACATACATGCGATAACCAGCTTTGAGCGAAGCGGAAATTGAATTTTCCTAATTCCGTATGTCACCCCAACGCTTAAACTGTCCATACTAACGGCAAAGGCCAACATGATCATCGATACATATTTCCACATTATCCATTCCTCCTGCGTTACTATATGCAATGATTCACGCAGAGGAAACTGTTTCGCACATTCGACACATGTCGATTTCCAAGGAAATATTTCTGCCTCTATCGACACATTATTCCCGTAAATGATACGGTAATGTCGCAATGACAATGTCCTTTTTCATAATCAAGAAAAAGCGCAAAATAATCGCTGTTTGGTTATGCAAAAGCGTATGCCACCATTTTTTCACGATAAATTGAGGCATTAAAATCGTAACCGGCGACCCGTTGGCTTGTTTTTCTACCTCATTAATATAGTCTAATATTGGCCACAAAATCGTCCGATACGGCGAATATATCACCTGCAATGGAATATCGGGATAAAATTTTTCCCATTTTTCTCTTAACTTTTGTTCCTCTTCCTCATGGAAAATCACGGAGATCGCCGTAATATCATCGGAAATGCTGCGCGCATACTGCACCGATTGCGCGACTACTTTGCTTACCCCTGAAATCGGGATAATCACTTTCGGCTTTAACATTTTTTCCCGACGCGTCCATTCCTGCTCATCCAGTTTTAGCTGTTCGCCTAATTTTTCATAATGATCGTGAATGCGGTAAAACATCCATACCAGCAATGGAATGGCGACAATGACTAACCATGCACCTTGCGTAAATTTCGCCACCATCGTAATAATGGTGACCAGCCCCGTTACAATCGTTCCTACCGCAATGGTCAGCACTGTTGTTGCGTTTCGCATTTCTTTATCTTTCCATATTTTCTTTAGCATTCCGCTTTGGCCGATCGTGAACGAAAGAAACACACCGACCGCATACAGCGGAATAAGGGAATGGGTTTCACCTTGAAACGCAACAATCAGGACGATGGCCAAAATACTTAACAGGATAATTCCATTCGAAAATACAAGACGGTCGCCGCGTGCCGCCAAGCTTCTTGGCAAAAATCGATCGTTGGCAATAATGGAAGCCAGCTGTGGAAAACCAGCAAAGCTTGTATTTGCAGCCAATACTAAAATGAGCATCGTAATCATTTGAAACAAATAAAAGAAAATGCTATTGCCAAAAACATGATGGCCGATTTGGGAAATAACGGTCTTATGCTCAAGCGGTGTCACGCCAAATCCCGCCGCTAAAATGGTAATTCCTAAAAACATCGTCCCTAATAAAACAGACATCCATCCCATCGTTATGGCTGCATTTTTCGAGCTATTCGGTCTAAATGATGGGACACCGTTGCTAATGGCTTCTACCCCTGTCATCGCCGAACATCCCGACGCAAATGCTCTTAATAAAATAAACACACTATAGCCTGAAGCAAAAAAATGTGCAGCGGAAGCATGCTCTTTGTAATTAAATCCATGCCATCCTTCATGCCACAGCTGCCATCCCCCTGCGGCAATCAGCACCAACACGGAAATAATAAACAAGTACGTTGGGTACGCAAATACTGTGGCTGACTCGGTAATTCCACGCAAGTTTAAAATCATTAGCAGCAATACAAGCGCTATCCCAATTTGTACTTTCCACGGCAGCAAGCTTGGAAACGCGGACGTTAATGCCGCTACTCCTGAGCTAATGCTGACGGCTACAGTAAGAATATAGTCAATCATTAGCGCTGCACCGGCAACGAGGCTTGTCGCCGTTCCTAAATGCTCTCTAGCAACTACGTAAGCTCCGCCTCCGGACGGAAATGCATAAATAATTTGGCGATAGGATAACGTCACAAGCAGCAACAACACTAAAATTGCCACTGCAATCGGCAGCGAATAAAAAAACACGCCCGTTCCCAACAACATTAATACTAATAAAATCTCTTCCGTTGCATACGCCACTGATGAAAGCGCATCAGAAGAAAACACCGCTAAAGCTTTCCATTTCGGCAACTTTTCGTGTTTTAGCTGTTTTGTTTCCATCGGCGAACCAATGATCCACCGTTTCAACGAAGCCATCGATGTATCCCCCTCTTTTGCTCTCAAATTATTATTTATCAATTATCGGTCCAACACGAAAAAAACCGTTGAGGGTGTACTCAACGGCTAGGCGAAGACAAATATGTCCCTTTACATCCCTCCCAAAACGCTTACGAGGTTAGCTGTCGGGTTAGGGCATGGAGAGATAGCCCTTCCTTTCCAGGATTCACCCCAAGTAACAGACGTTACAACATTGGGTCCCCCGCTCCATGAAGGATTCAGCGATTTTTGTATATAGTGTTAAATCATAGCTGATATGTTACTCTCTTCTGTCTTCACTGTAAAGGAGCAAAAAGAAGGGATTAAACAAGGTTTGGCTTATTTTATCGCTTTTTATCTTTTCTTTTTCGTTCTTTCTCACGCTTTTGCTTATTTTTTCCGTCTTGCTTAACCAATCATAAAAATCGGGTATATCCAATTATTTTTTATTCATAATGCGTCACTCGCTTAATAAAATGGTTAGAGGGCATGGCCGTTCGATCGGACGCAATTTTTTCCATAACGTGAAACCATTTTCTTTCTACTTTCGTCTATATAAAACAGAAAGAAACGCTTGGCAAATGACAGAGAAAGGGGGGACGAGCAGCGAGGAAAGCGGAAAATAAAGTGGAAATAGAATAAAAATATTCCATTGACTTTATATAAAATAGGTATTATGCTACTTGACGTAGAGATTTTTCGATGTAAAATGATGACAGAATGCTGCGCATGCTGCACTTTGTGCAGCTGTTGTTCATATATGTGCTACTCATTGCGCCAGATATTCGAAATAACAAACAAGGAGGCGAAGAGAACGTGAAGAGGATTGGTACAAATCTGTTAAACAAATACCGTTCTCTCCCTAACCAATATATTGGTTTTTTTATTTTTGCTGTATTTTTGTTTTGGATGAAAACGTATGTAGCTTATCTAGCCGAATTTAATCTAGGCATAAGCAATTCCATGCAGGAGTTACTGCTGTTGATTAATCCAATCAGCTCTGCCGTGTTCTTTTTAGGATTAGCGTTATTAGCGAAAGGGAAACGAACGTATACTTGGCTCATTATTATTAATTTCATCTTATCGTTTATTTTATACGCCAATATTGTATACTACCGTTTCTTTAGCGACTTTATTACATTGCCAACGCTCACGCAGACAAAAAACTTTGGCGATCTCGGCGGAAGCATTTGGGAATTGATCAAGTGGTACGATATTTTCTATTTTTTAGATACAATTATTTTAATGACGATTGTCGTTTCGAAACGTTTCTCCCTGCCAGCGGTACAGGTCGGGCGCTACAAAAAAAGCATTGTATTCGCGACTGCTGCTCTCATTTTTACTGCGAACCTTGCGCTGGCTGAAGTGGACCGCCCGCAACTGCTGACAAGAACGTTTGACCGCAACTACATCGTGAAATATTTAGGAGTTTATAACTATTTAATCTATGACGCTTTTCAAAGCATGAAATCTTCGACACAGCGTGCGTTTGCGAATAAAAGCGATATTACAACGGTTTTAAACCATGTACAAGCAACATATGCAGAACCAAATCCGAAGTATTTCGGTGTAGCAAAAGGAATGAATGTGATTTACATTCATTTAGAATCGTTCCAAAACTTTTTGATTAACTATAAATTGCATGGCGAAGAAGTAACTCCATTTTTAAATTCGCTTGTGCGTGATCCGAACACCTTTTACTTTGATAACTTCTTCCATCAAACAGGTCAAGGGAAAACATCGGATGCAGAGTTCATGTTAGAAAACTCGCTGTTCGGCTTGCCACAAGGAGCTGTATTTACAACCAAAGGACAAAACACGTATCACGCAGCACCGGCAATTCTTCGCCAGTATGGATATACGTCAGCGGTGTTCCATGGGAACTATAAAACGTTCTGGAACCGTGATGAAATTTATAAATCGTTCGGGTTCGATCATTTCTTTGATGCAAGCTACTATGATATGAATGACAACGATGTGTTGAACTATGGATTAAAGGACAAACCGTTCTTTAAAGAATCGATTCCAATGCTCGAATCGTTGAAAGAACCGTTTTATGTCAAATTTATCACGCTATCGAACCATTTCCCTTATCCAATTAGCGAGGAAGACGCAACGATCGAACCGGCAGATACAGGTGATGGCTCGGTAGACCGTTATTTCCAAACCGCCCGCTATTTGGATGAATCGTTAAAAGATTTCTTTGATTATCTGAAAAAATCCGGCTTATACGACCGTTCTGTCATCATTTTATACGGTGACCATTATGGCATTTCCGAAAATCATAACAAAGCAATGTCACAAGTGTTAGGAAAAGAAATTACACCATTTGAACAAGCACAATTGCAACGAGTGCCTTTATTTATCCGTGTTCCGGGTGTCAAAGGCGGAATTATGCATCAATATGGCGGACAAATTGATTTATTGCCAACGGTTCTTCACTTATTAGGAATCGATACGAAAAACTATGTTCATTTCGGTACGGACCTGTTGTCGCCAGATCATCAAGAAATCGTACCGTTCCGCAACGGCAACTTCGTCACTCCAACTGTGACGGCGGTCAACGGAAAATATTATGACTCGAAGACGGGCGAACCGTTGAAAGAAACTCCGGAAATTAAACGTATGGAACAAATTGCCCGTACGAAACTGGATCTTTCCGATAAAGTCGTATACGGAGATTTGTTGCGGTTCTATACACCGAAAGGATTTAAGCCGGTCGATCCGTCCAAATACGATTACAACAATCGCGAAGACAAAGAAGAGGGAAGCGACGAATAACGCTTCCCTCTTCTTTTTATGTTTTTAGCGATGCAATTGCTTTTTCGGCGTTAACATACCCCGCTCCATATATATTAGGGTCACGCTCTTTCCATAAATCCGCTCCTTCTTTTAGGGCCTGCTTAATTTCATCTGGCGTGGCATTTGGTTTATGCTGCAGCATTAAAGCGACAATACCAGCGCAAATCGGCGTCGCCATGGATGTTCCTGACATGCTCGTATAATATTGGTCGATGCGGCTTTGTTTTTGGGATTTGTCCAGCGTCGACCTTGGTGCGCGCAGCGAAATGATATTCACTCCCGGCACGACAATATCGGGCTTTGTCACCCCGTAATCGGTAGGCCCGCGGCTGGAGAAATCAGCAATTTTATCATCCGCCCTTGTCTCAGTCGTATCACGGTCATCAAGAGCACCAACGGTAATAATTTTATCGCTAATTCCTGGACTGGAAATTGTTCCATATTCCGGCCCCTCGTTTCCAGCTGCAGCACAGACGACAATGCCATGATCCCATGCTTTTTCCACCACTTGCACAAGCGGATCGTCATTTTCGGCAGGAAACGGTTGTGGCTCTCCACCTAATGACAGTGAAATAATATTAATCTTGTTGTTTGGATTCGTTTCATTATACTGGATGCACCATTCAATTCCGCGAATAATCGTATCAAGCGTGCCAGCCCCTGTTTTGTCCAGCACTTTTACTCCAACCACATTCGCCTCATATGCCGGCCCTGCATATAATCCCGACGACATGCGGCCGTTTCCCGCCGCATCGCCGGCGCAATGGGTGCCATGTCCATTATCATCGTACGGGGCAGTACGTCCATTGACGAAATCGACAAATTCGACGATCCGTCCTTCTAAATCAGGATGAGGGTAAATCCCTGTATCGACGATCGCAATCGTAACTCCTTTTCCGCTTAACGTTGTTCCGTTCACCGCCACATGTTTCGCATTCGCTGATGGAACAGCGTTATTCAATAGCGCTCTTACTTTTCGGTTTAAGTACACTTTTTTCACATCGGGGCGCTGTAAAATTTGCTCCAATGCTTGCGGAGTTACTTCCGCACTGCATAATGGTAAATAACGGAACTCGTGGTGAATCTTTGTACGGAAATGTTGCTTTTCTACTTCCTTTACAGCAGCAATACCATCTTCTTCATGAAAATGAATAATAACAGGGATTTTTCTCCACTTTCTCACCCATTTTTCCAGCCACTGATGAAAAATACATGGCGTATAAATAAACGGCTTATACATGCCAACCATAAAGTGGCGGAGCGGACGGTCTAATTTATGTGCGTAATTGCGTGCCAGTTGAACGATAGAATACCCAAACATTCAGTCTCCTCCCTCTAGTGAAGCTTCGATATACTCTATGAAAAAGGAGGAGCTTCGCAACGGCTTGCATCTTAGGACAAACCAATCAAAAAAGCCTATCACACTTCATAAAGTGCGATAGGCTTTGCTACTCATCTTTTCACTCGTTCCAGCTCGATTTTATTTGCCTTTCCTAAATAATATTCGACTTGTTTCAATACATTTTCCCTTTCTTCATAGACACCGATTTGTTTCCCATCGACAATGACACGAATCAAATCGTTCGCATCTGACTTTTTTGTTAAGTGGAATGCTTTCGCTAACCCATTTACATGCCCTCTTGCGATCGTTTGCAAAAAAGCAGGGTCTTTCAACTTTTCCGCATCCTCTTTTCGATCGATAAATCCGTTTTCCGTCAGCACCGCTGGCATGGCCGTTTCCCTTAGCACGTAAAAGTTTGCTTTCTTTTTCCCGCGGTCGCGGAATCCTGTCGCCCGTATCACTTCTTCGTGAATGATATCGCGAATCCGCGCTGTTGTTGAGCGATCCGAAAGTCCTTCATAAATGTAATCCTCATACCCCGTTCCTCCGCCGGCATTTACGTGAATGGCTAGATAAACGTCGGCACCCCAGCGATTCGCTTTTGCCGCCCGCTGGCTTAACGGTACAGCCGTATCGCTCGTACGGCTTAATTGCACAGAGACGTTTTCATATTCGTTTTGCAATATACGTTGCATCTCCAATGCAATGGATAACGTAATATCTTTCTCTTGCAGCCCGTTTCCAACCGCGCCTGTATCTTTGCCGCCGTGCCCCGGATCGATAAAGATTTTGGGCATGTTTTCACCTCAATCTATTCTTTATCGTATCCTAATGCTAATATAGTTATGTTTTAATAAAATGATAACCTATATTTGTCTAGCCATGGAAAAGAGACATTGGTTATAAAAAATTGCCCACAAAACATCATCATTGAACAGGCGAGGATTGAACGGAAACGATCACTGTATATTTTGGTCTATCCACAACCTCATTCCTTTGATTTACGATGGCGTAATTGATACAAAAAATGGGCGACAATAGTAGATGGCAGATTCGCTATGTTTCCTTGTATATGGAAATGTAATTGCTCTTCCTCAAACGACATATTTTCATACATTTGTTCTTGCGAAAGCTTCCATTTTCTTGCCCGTTCTTTTATTCCCGATATATACAAATATTGAATCGGGATCATCACAAGAAAATATAGCAAAGCAATGCCTCCAAAAAATAGCCATGCAGATGACATCACACACTCCCCCTTTTTATTATATTACGAACCAAATTTCCAAAAGTTTTATTTCCATTGTAATGGATAAAAGGAATTTCTTCTATATGCGCAGAAATGCAGAACAAAGAATAGGAAGAGGGACGGATGGAACATCCAAAAACGTTACTAAGAAAAAACAGTTATGCCATCATGGAAGATGAGTATGGCCGTACGTATATTTCTGTCACGGAAAACGAATCGGTGGTCGTTCTTGCGAAGGAGAAAAATGCGTTTTTACTCAATCCAAGCGTTTTCTTACCTCACCGATGAGGCACGAACGCGCAATTGGGGCGGAACGGGACTGGGACTGGCAATTGCCAAAGAATTCGTATTGGCCCACGATGGTACGATTGACGTAGAAAGCACCCTTGGTCAAAGGACAACCTTTATCGTCAAGCTGCCTTACTAACCATATCCTGTTCTTCTCTGATATAATCAGAAAGAGAAACAAATTCCAAAGGGAGGAATGCACATGACACGGGCACAGAAACTGGTGCAACACTTTTTATCCCATCGTAATGTCACGGTGGAGTTAATTAACAAAATCGAAGAAAAGCATTATGACTACAAACCGACACCAACATCCATGACAGCAAAAGATTTAGTCACTCATATTCTTTTCAGCTTTTATAAATTCGCCAACACCGCAAAACATGGAGATCCAACGCTATTTACAGAAAAAATCGAGGAAACGGAAACCGATTTGCAAAAGCTTGCCCAAACATATACGGAAAAAACGAAGCAATTGCTCGAATCCCTTACCGATGAAGATTTCGAACGTGTTTTAGATCTCACGAACGTATTTGGCGCGAAATTCCCGGCAGCGCAACTTTTGAAAATAGCGATGGACCATGAAATCCACCATAAAGGCCAGCTTTTCGTATACGTCCGCGAAATGGGGCATACCGACTTGCCGTTGTTTGTCAAACGCGGATAACGAAAAACAACCAGGCGTCTCTCTCCAAAGACCGTCTGGTTGTTTTTTCATACGCTTACCTATTCGATTTTGCAGTTGCCGTCTGTGCATTGGCCCCCGCCGTCCGATGCCAGCGGCTGCAATAGCGAGTTTGCATTTTCCTCTTCCCATACTTTTTCAAGTGCCTGCATAAACACTTCTGTCGGCTGTGCGCCGGAGATCGCGTATTTGCGGTTCAGCACAAAAAACGGCACGCCGCGGACGCCGAAACGGGCCGCCTCCGCTTCGTCATTTCTTACCTCATCGGTATAGCGGCTGCTTTCAAGAACTTGTTTCACTTCTTCCCGATCCAGTCCGGCTTCGCCAGCCAGCTCGATGAGCACGTCATGGTCGCTAATCCGTTTCGAATCGGTAAAATACGCTTGGAACAGCCGCTCCGTCATTTCTAGAAGCTTTCCTTGTTCTTCGGCATATTTGGCAAGACGGTGGGCGTCAAACGTATTCGTCGGTTTCATCGTGTCAAAGCGGAACGTCAGCCCGACAGACTCTGCCTGTCTGCCAATATCGGTGTTGACTCTTTTTGCTTCTTCGACCGAAATGCCGTATTTTTTCGCGATGATTTCATGGATCGTCATATCGTACTGTTTTTTCGCATTGGGATCCAGCTCAAAGCTGCGGAATACGACTTCGACTTGGTCTTTATGCGGAAACTGCTCAAGCGCATTTTCCAACCGGCGTTTCCCAATATAGCAAAATGGGCAGACAAAATCGGACCAAATTTCTATTTTCATCGTATATGCACCTCGGTTTAGGCTCTCCGTTGCATAAACAACAAGAAAGCAAAATTTCATGTTTCCAGCTTATTGTAGCGGATCGCCATGCCAGTATTCAAATAAATGAACTCGGCATGCGTGAAGGAAATACCGCCCATCATCGTAATTATTTTGTAATGCGAAACTTCTTATTGAGCCGCCATGTCATAGCTAATACAAATTTCAGTGTTGATTTTTAGACCACAGACAAAAGACCCAAATAATAGATCTTGTTCAACTAACCCCCCGTTAGCCAACCATGCCACGTTTCATGGCACCACAGATGATGGAAGTTTATTCATTCTTCCATAGGAGACTTCCATGCCACCTTGCAGCACCAGTAAATGAATGATAGTTGAACAAGAAAGTCAATCACATTTTTTATCAAGACCTAAAATCTAAAAATCCTTAAAAAATTAAGGTAAGCACATATTAGTCATGTTGAATATGTTTGCTTACCTTCTATTTCACTATATTGCAACAGAGTCTATTTTTTTATCGGCATTTTTTTCTTATGATAATGAATAACTATAATAAAAAACAGAGTATATGTAATAATCGAATAAATAGTAGAAAGCATACCATTTACATCGGTTAAGGCGAATAAAGAAGGAAGATTTCCATATGCACTATTTTCATATGTCAAAAAGATACATAAAAACATATTGTTTGCAGCATGAGCACCAATCGTGAATTCAGCACTATTGGTTCGAATAGCGATGTATGAAAGTATGAACCCAGTGAAAACATAATCTAACCCTGCCCAAAATGCGCTATTTGACATCTCAGGATTGCCAAAATGTAATGCTCCAAAGATAAATCCTACTATGATGGATAATAAAACTGGTTGTTTGACTAGTTTTCCTATCCATTGCAATAAAAATCCCCTGAAAAATAACTCTTCCGAAGTAGTTTGAATAGGGACAAGAAAAATAGCAGCCACTAGTAACCAAATAAAGCGAGAGGCATCAAAATCATTCCATTTATAATCTTCAGGAAACAAAATTAAATCAACAATTTGACTAATAGATAATAGTGCGAAAAAGACAATAAATCCAAAAAACACCCGTTTCCAGTTGATTTTTTGATAAGGAGTAATAAATGAAATTAGTGAACGTTTATGTATTGTTTTTGCCGAAATCCAAATACCCAAAATCCCAAAAACATAAGTAATATGAGATAAAAACAAATCTACTAATGAATCTTTTAGTATCAATTCTTCTACATCTACTATTTTGGGATTTATACTGTCTGTAATCAGAATAGAAAATATATACATAACACTTCCGATTACGATCGTAAACAATGAAATTAATAAAAAAGAAGAAAAATAACGAATATGACTATTTTTTCCTAATTCAGGAAGAATAAAACTTGGCTTCATATACTAACTCCTTCTAATATTATGTATGTATGCTCTTATATTGAACATAGTATCCTCTAATCATTATAGTTTTAATTTTTAAAAAGGCTTATTTTAAAAAAATGAATGTCTGTTTGGATTTTTTTGCTGACGTTCTAATGATCGGACAAGCACATATTTTTGCAGGCCTCTTGCGGAAGAAATAGCGAGATGGCCAAGCCGTTCCGCCTCTTTTTCGTCTCCTTGGCGAAAAGCCTTTTCTGCCTCCAATACATAGCGGAGCGCTCGATTTGCCACGTTGTTTTTTGCTTGTGCAAACTGCTCCTCATTTCCTTGCATCAGTGCAACGAGAGCTTGGTTATAATAACGGACGGTATCGTTCTTGATTTCATTCGCTATGTCAGCGGCTTCTTCCAACTGATTTTTCTCTATTTGAATATTCACCAGCGCCGATTTTCGTGCTTCTTCATACTTTCCCGACAGTTGCTCGGCATATCGCTCCGCCTTCTCAAGCTCCCCGTTTGCCAGCGCCAGCAGCAAAGCGTAATAAGGCTGCTTCTTTCGCTTCTTGAGATATGCTTCGACGAGCTGGATATTCTTTGTCCAAAAAAGAACATACGCATGATAACCAACAATGACAACGACCAGCGCAATTACGATTCCGACGGCGGCCCAATCCGGGATCTGCACTCCCGCCATCCCGAGCATCCATCCTATTGCGGCTCCTACTATGCACCAAATAATAAATGTCCTCATTTCTAAACTCCTTCACTATGTTTTCTACATATGAACCTCTCCCACCTACACTCTGTTTAGAGGTGGGGGACTTCTCGGTAAATATGTTAAAGAGACGTGCAATAGCGTACACTATAATACCGCATTGACTCCAGTGATCCTTCTACCGTAAACATCCCTTTCCCGATGAGCGCTCTAAGACGATATTCGATGAATAAATCACCGATAAACTCATGGAGATTGCCATATACCTCCCCTACCAATCTAGCTGCTTTGATCCACTTTTGCTCGCCGAAATCTCGTTGTAGCTGTTTAGCTGTAGCGATGATTTCTTGATCGTAATAATCTTCCGGAACGTTTGTTACCTCATTTTCCGTCCATAGCCGCAAAACCGCAGTGCTGGCTGCTAATTCCCCCCACTCCTGGATAAGCTGCTCTTTCTCTTCTAGCGACAAAACATGATTATGAGCTCTTGTTTCCATTATAACTCGGAGTTTTTCAGGAGGAATTTCTCCCGTATGCCAAATAGAATAATGAACTCCTTGCTTCGTAAACAGATCGCTATGCGCCCTCGAACTATTTATGACGGTTATGTGATTTGTTTTTTCGCGCAATAAATACAGAACATATCGAAGCCCGATTTGTTCGTGCGCATTTTCCCCGCTCCAAATCGTAATCTCCTCCTGCTCAGGAAGCATATTGATGCAAGCAATCGTATGCTGAAAGCGCGCTTCGTACTCTTTCTCATAAAATCGACTGTCCGAAAGATGTTGCCGCAACCAATCCGCGCGCCGTTTTCTCCCTTCTTCCTTGTGCAATTGCCATATCGGACCAATCGAGAAAATATCGGAGAAATGGAGCACACTCTCTTCTTGATCTATTTCCATCTCCCGCAGCGCCACTTTAATCCCGCCCGCAGCCGAATCACTAAATACGATATGTATGCTCATAAACATCCTCCTTTACTTATAGAATAACAAATGTTGGAATATAAATCTTTGCTTTTTGTAAATATCTAACTAATTTTTTACCCGTCTGGAATGGCTAAACTATTCTTCTCTCATATTAGCCATCATGGACACAAAAAAAGCCCAGGCGAACGCCTGAACCTTTTTCAAACAATTATACTCTTACTTTGGAATATTCTTTCCTTAATTCATTGGCGATAATATTGCGCTGGATTTCCGAGGTGCCTTCATAAATTTTCGTAATCCGCGCGTCGCGGTAGAAGCGTTCGATCGGATAGTCTTTCATATATCCTAATCCTCCGTGAATTTGGACGGCTAAATCGGCAATTTTGTTATACACTTCCGAGCCAAACAGTTTTGCAATCGCTGCTTCTTTGACGACCCGCATTTTTTGGTCCGTCATCCAGGCGACGCGGTATGTAATCGACCGCAGCACTTCGATAAGCATACTCATTTCCGCCAACATATGTTGAATGGCTTGCTGTTCAAAAATAGGCTTGCCAAATTGCTCGCGCTGCTGCGCATATTCCATGCAGTATTCCAACAATCTAATGCATGATCCTAAATTTCTCGCCGCCAATCCAGCGCGGCCGTTCGCCAATATTTTCAATGCATTGACATACCCTTCTCCCTCTTTGCCGAGCACGTTCTCGGCCGGGACTTCCAAATTATCAAAGAAAATTTCCGCCGAATGCGAGCCTCTTAGTCCCATTTTCCGCTCTACTTTTCCTAAAATAAAGCCCGGGAAGTCTTTTTCGACGATAAAGGAAGTGATTCCCTTCGCCCCTTTGGAAGGATCGGTCACCGCCATCACGGTAAAGACATGCGCTTCAACCGCATTTGTAATATAATGTTTCGAGCCGTTGATAATGTAGCGGTCTCCTTTTCTCACCGCCGTCGTTTTCAATGCGGCCGCGTTGGAACCCGCACCAGGCTCGGTTAAAGCAAACGCGCCAATCCATTCTCCTGTCGCCATTTTCGGCAAATATCTCCGCTTTTGTTTCTCCGTGCCGAGCTCGACAATGCCAACGGTACCGATGCCGGTATGCGCGCCGATCAATGTCGTATAGCCGTTGTGCGTCTTCCCAAGCTCCTCGTAAATCGCGCATTTGCCGACCATCGATAAGCCTAAGCCGCCGTATTCTTCCGGAATGCTCAACCCAAACAAGCCCATTTCTTTCGATTTTTCGATAATGTGTTCCGGAATTTGATCGTTTTCTTCAATTTCCATCGCGACCGGGTCGACTACTTCTTTTACGAATTTTCGCACATTTTCTTTTAAAAATTCAATCTCTTTCGGCAAAGTAAAATCCATTGTATATCCCCTTCCTATTTTTCATTGTCATAAATCAAGAATTTTATAAATATTATATCTTTTTTCTATCTTACCACTTCCGATTGTTGCAGAACAACAACGTTTCGTTGCGCTATCGCCACATCCAACCCCTAAAGAGGTGGGAGTTTCTTACCACCTTCATCGAAAAACCTTCTGCATAGAGGAAGGCGGTCTCCTTCTACCCGATTCCTGCCATCGGAAGTCTTCCCGGAGTTCCTTCGCTAATCGAAGACATTCATTCCAAACACGGGCGGACTCCCGATTGCAGGCGTACAATCAGCCTAAATCCGCTTTCGATGTCCGAAAAACACTTTTTGGCCACGAAGCGGGAGATTCCTTGTCTGATTGGATGATTTGATAATAGAACGTGTGTTCGTTTTAGAGGTTCAAAAACCTCCCGATTCATCTCCCTCCTTCCCTACGTTTTGAGGAGGGAGACTCCTCGGGAAAAATGTTAAACTACTTGCAGAGCCTGCCATACATCCGCTTTCAGGTCCTCGATGTGCTCGATGCCGACCGAGAATCTCACGAAATTGGACGGGATCCCAGCTGTCTTCATCTGCTCCTCGGTCATCACTCCTTCCCACATCGCCGCTGTATGTACCACCAGGGAATCGACCCCTCCCAGACTCACCGCGTTAGGCGGCAGTTTCAATGCGGAAACGAACCGTTGAGTTTCTTCATAACCGCCTTTAATAGCAAAGGCAATGACCGCTCCGAACCCTCTCATCTGCCGTTTGGCCAATTCGTGTTGCGGATGGCTAGGAAGGCCTGGATAATACACCCGCTCTACTTGCGGCTGCTCTTCCAAAAACTTTGCCAAGGCTAAGGCGTTGGCATTAATGCGTTCCATCCGTATCGGAAGCGTACGCAGACCACGCAATAATAGCCATGCATCCATTGGCGAAAGGACTGAACCAATGGAAATATGCGTATGCCAAATACGCTCGGCTAACTCCTCACTAGTGCAAATAACACCAGCTGTCAAATCATGGTGTCCACCTAGATATTTTGTTGCGCTATGAATAACGATATCGACGCCTAGATCATGAGGACGCTGATTGATCGGCGACGCGAAGGTGTTGTCAGCTACAACAATGATGCCATGCGGGCGGGCCAACTCTACTACAGCAGCCAAATCCGTCAACACCAAAGTCGGATTCGCTGGCGTCTCCACCATGATGAGCTTTGTGTTAGGCCGTATCGCTTCGGCAAAGGCGTTGATGTCCGCTTGTTCGACTAGAGTCACTTCCACACCAAATCGCGGCAGCATCTCATCCATGATCTTGGCGGTACTCATATAATGCCGCGTCTGTGCAATCACATGATCTCCTGCGCTGACTAGAGCTAGAATGGTCGTAGCAATTGCCCCCATCCCGGAGCCAGTTACCATTGCGGTTTCTGTGCCTTCCAGTTCAGCCATAATCTTCGTTACACGCTCATGCACTGGATTGCCATAACGCGTGTAATACTGAGGATGACGGGGTGTTCCCGCCATTTCCGCAAATTCACTGGAATTATGCGCACGAAACGTAGCTGAGTAATAAATTGCCGGAGCTATCGTCCTATCATTGGTTACCCAATCATCGCCATGCACAACCAAGGTTTCGGTTCGGAGTCCTTCAAGATTCAGCTCTTCACGATTATCACGTTTGTTCATCTACTCTCTCTCCTTTACTTTTCCAATTAAGAGCTCTTGATAAAAACAGTTGGTGCCGGTCTATTATTGGGCTCGTATCGATCTACCTTATAATTAACAGAACTTTTATTTATTTCAGAACTTAATAGATATTATATAATTTTTCTTAAAAAAAAGTAAACCCATCGTTCTAGATGGATTAAGTCAAGGTTTTGTGTGATATTTTCCCTTCCTTTTTTGTTTGTCAGTGTTTCCTATTTCTCTCCTCCTGCCTGCTGCACCATCTACTTAAGTAATAACAACAAAAGCAGGGCAATGCCCTGCTTTTGTTCACAATTATTTTTGTTTTGTATGAAATATCACTGCGTTATACGAGCATAAATGGTGTATGATTAGGGTAGAAAACGCAACTTACCTCAACAGAGAGGAGGATTCTCATGACAACATTTTATAAAATTCTTGTTTTTATACATATTTTTTCAGCCATATTAGGTATGGGACCGGGTTTTATTTTAATTCATGTCGTAAAATCTGCGAAAACAATGACGCAGCTAAAATATGCCTACGCAATTAGACGGCAGCTGCATACGTTCGTTATGATCGGAGGTACACTTTTACTTATTACAGGTTTGTTAATGGGATTTTTAAATACAGGCTTATTTCAAATGGGTTGGTATGTGACAAGCCTTGTTCTTTTCTTAATTGCACTCGCGATGGGACCGCTTGTATTAGCGCCTAAATCAAAGCCATTAAAACATTTGTTAGAAACTTATAAAGGAGAAGACATACCAGAGGAATATACACGTTTATCCAATCAGCTTTTTCGTTACGAGCGCATCGAAAACGGCATTTTTTTAATCATTATTGTACTTATGATTCTAAAACCATTTTGAGCATGTGCTGATATGCAGAAAATCTATTTAAAAATTCATAAATAGCCTTTTTTAATTGATACCCCCTCATCCGTCTATTTCGCAAGATCTGAACACCCAGGTCATAATTACCAGTATGAACAAAAGCAGGGCAATGCCCTGCTTTCGTTCACATTATTTTTTGTTTTGATCCGCAAAGACTGCCATGGCATCGCGCATAAATTTCGCTAAGCCTTCACCAAATTGGTCGATGTTTTTGGTGAAGCGTTCATCATCCACGTACATTTGGCCTAATCCTTTGAATGCTTCGAGCGAGTAATTGCCGAAGTTATTGTTCAAAAAGTCATACCATTCTTTAATTGCTGCTTGTGCCTCTTCTGATTCAGGCGAGCCATGACGAAGGGCCGCAAGTTTTTTATAGATCGAATTCATTGTTTGAACCATAGCTTCTTGTTCTTCTTTAGACATGCTCCCGATTTTAGCATTTGCTTTGTCGACGGCTTCATCTCCCCAAAGCTCACGGGCTTCTTGTTCGTATGGATTATGACGAAAATCAAAACCTTCAAATTTCTCTTTGTTCGTCATTTGAATTTCCCCTTTCATATGCTGAATGGTCTTATCAATCGTCGCAATCATTTTATCGAGCCGTCTGCGTTTCTCCAGCAACATTTTCCGTTGCAGCACCAACGCCTCATGTCGATCAAATGAAGGACTATTGATGATTTCTTTGATTCTCTTTAAAGGGAAGCCAAGTTCTTTGAAAAATAAGATTTGTTGTAATTTCTCAAGATCAGCATCTGTGTAAAGGCGATAACCGGATTCCGTTGTCTTCTCTGGGGTTAATAACCCGATTTCATCATAATAATGCAGTGTGCGCACACTAATGCCAACCAAATCCGCAACTTCTTTCACTCTCATTGCCATCACCTTTGGCCTCCCTTCAACATTCACTATAAAGTATCACGTCGCGTGAGAGTCAACATACGTTTTGAAAAATAAATGTACAAAATATGCATAACACCGTTCAGAGATCCGAACGGTGTTAAACAGCAATTTTATTTCTGTTTATCTGGCTCGATCTTCTTTATAGTCACTAACTCATCGATGCAGCGTTTTTGGAGACAAATCAAGTTGACGCGCTGTTTCAGCGATCGTATTTTCCTCTTCGACAACTAATTTGACAGCATGAAGTTTCAATTCTTTATCAAAACGGTTTCCCACGTTGGCCACCCCCTCCATGCAATTAGTTTTATTATAGCGTTTCTATTGGCGTGTCTACTTTTTAGACTAATATCACTTATCCTTTCCCCTCTTTTTTTGGCTCCAAATAAAAAATCGAGAAAAGCACCGTCAGGTACCTTCCTCGATTCCCTTCAATCCTATTTCCGTCTCCCTCAATTTCTTGTAACTCCTTTACTTTTCTCGTTTTCCATTCATTCGACATCGTTCGAAAAAATCCTACTTTCTTCATTCGTGAGAGAAATTATTTAATATCATCGTTTACATTAATGACAATTTTTCCCGAATACGCACGACTTTCCATGAGCGCATGAGCGCTAGCTATATCACTTAATTCAAATACATGACCGATCTTTATTTTTAAATCCCCATTTGAAATAAGTGGAATAACAGAATCTGCAATACGTTTTAAGCGTTCTGGGTGTTCTTTTCTTGTTGTACCTAGACTAAAACCGAGAATCGAGCGACAGCTTGCATGAACTTGATTTGTTATAAACGTTCCGGGTTGCCCACTAGAATTACCAAAGTGAACAAGACGTCCGTAATTAGCCAAACAATTCATGCTCTGTTCAGAAACAGTACCAGCAACAGAATCTAAAATGATATTTACTCCACGGCCGTTCGTTCGCTCCTTCACTCCCTGAACAAAATTTTCATACGTAAACACTTCATCTGCTCCTGCTTCTAGTGCAACAGATGCCTTGTCCATATTCCCAACGGTTCCAAAAATTTGTTTTGCGCCTAATAGTTTTGCCAACTGAATAGCTGTAGTACCAACGCCACCGGCTGCAGAATGAATAAGTACACTTTCACCTGCTTGAATACGTGCTAAATCTTGTAGTAGTATATAAGATAAAAAACTAACAATTGGGCATGCTGCTGCTGTCAACATATCCATATGATCTGGAATAGCAAATACAAGTCGCTCATCAGCGACAACATATTCTGCGTAAGAGCCGCTTGACGGAAAAGCTATAACTCTTTGACCCACAGATATATTTGTAACTTGCTCTCCTACTTCCACAACAACACCCGCAGCATCTAAACCAAGAATCATTGGAAATTGTCCTTTAGCTTTTTTCCCTGTTCGGTTTTTGATGTCAGCAAAGTTTAAACTTGTTTTGCTCACAGCAATAATAACTTCATTTGGTTTTGGCTTTGGTTTTTCTATTTCTTTTAACTGTAATACTTCTAATCCTCCGAACTGTTCAATCACAATTGCTTTCATTCTTCTTCCACCTTTTTTAAGGTTGATGATGCATTATTTCATTCTAGTTAAAAGGATGAAGCAGGCGGAAAAAGCCTGCTTCATATCATACATGCAGTGGTTTTCATATCCGTTCCCTTCGCAACCGCTTATAACTGGCTTGTACGTTGGGAGTCCCCAAATTACCCCCCGTAATAAAATCCGGTTTCCTTCAGTGTCAGCGGATCGCCTTCCCGATGCACACCCGCATTGATTACTTCGCCTACATAAATATAGTGATCGCCTTTTTCTACTTTTTCGACGACTTTGCACTCAAAGAAACTGAGCGCATCTTTAAAAATCGGGCATCCTGTTTCTTCGGTATAGAATTCGTACCCTGCCAGCTTATTTCCTTCCGGTTCTAAAGATTTAAAGAAAGCGGTGACCATATCCTTTTGGCCTGTTTCTAAAATATTGACACTAAATACGCCATTTTTGGCAATTTGCTCTTGGGAACGGGTGCCTACTTTCACTGCAACCGCTACCAATGGAGGATTAAAAGACGTTTGTGTCAGCCAGTTTCCCGCAAAAGCATTGGCAGCGCCATTTTCATCTTTTGTACCGACAATGTATAAACCGTATGTAATTCCGCGTAAAGCCGTTTTTTTCGCCTTGGCATCCATGTATGGAACTCCTCCTTCCGTAAAAATCGCGTTTTTCAGTTGTGCAGATGTTCTTATTTTCCATTTTATCCAAGCTAATAATATATGTCTAGCTTTTCATTTTTAGGAAACAAGGGAGATTTCACAACTTAGAATACAGCGGCCGAACACAAGTTTTCAAGAAAACGACAGATGGCTAATCCTTTATTGGAAAAGAGAATGGAACGATATTCCTTAAAATAAGTCAACTAGTCCTTCAGCAATCTCACCAGTTAATGGAATAATAATAAACAACTTTGATTGAAAAATGTGTTCTGATTTACTGGTTCAAACAAGATTATAAACAAATCAGACATTATAACGAGTAGAAAAGGCTATAATCCATCTTATTTTTGCCTTATCTAAATTATATCTTCCTCAATTAAAAAAGAGGGTGTCCAATAGGTAAAAAATGGAACACCCTCTTTTAAAACTCAGTATACAACTTTTTTGTCACTTAACAACAAACTGTTAAGTAACAAAAAAGTTGTATACTGAAAAGTTCATTGAAAAGCAAAACACCGTTCAGAAATATGAACGGTGTAACAAAAAAGTTGTATACTCATTTTATAATTTTTTGAATCAGCCGATTAAAAAGGGACAAAATTGTTGTATACTCAATTTCCTTTATTTGGATTTTACAAGTTCCTTCAAAAGCTCTATTGCACTTTCTAATTTACCGCGAAAGGCTTTGTCGAGAATAGATCGTTTTACGATATGTCTATCATTAGATAAAACTTCTATAAGTATAAATACAAAAATAGTTTTAAGAAAGTCATCGTAAACTCCTTGATTTTTCAAGGGGGTTTTTTATTGTAATGACAAAAAAATTTTAAAAAGAATTTCTTTCTGATCGGATCGTGACCAGAAAACTTTTAAAAATAGCGTAATTTATTCCGACGGAGTTTTTATCATCATCTAATACAGGAACTATTTATTATTCCAACATATAACATTCGAACTTTGGTTGACAATAGCTAAAGTTTTTCATGTAATAAGTTTCTTTCAACATCAAATTAGCGATCCGATACAATTAAAACATCTACATATTTCAGCTTCCGCATGATTGCGTTAATAATTGATCCTTTCCAAATCTCTTCCCACCGCGTCCGAGCGGACATCCCCATAACGATTTGTGTAATTTTATATTGGCGGCACACTTCTACAATTTGTTGAGCCACTTTTCTTGATTTAGCTTCTTGAATAATAAATGTGGCGCCAAATTGCTCAGCTAGATTTTTCCACTCATGGATTACTTTTTCGTCTTGATGACCTGATTGTTTAATATGAAGAATATAGAGATCGGCATTTAAACGATCGGCAATCCTCCAGCCTCGACGAATTAATTTCTCTGCGTTCGGTCGGTAGTTCACACACACCAAAATTTTTTCGTGTATGCCTGATGGTTCTTCAATGCCTAATTCCGTTCTCTCTTTTTCTAGCCGTAAATCAATGTCATCGGCCACTTCACGCAGTGCCAGCTCCCGTAAAGCGACTAAATTTCCTTTGCGAAAAAAATTATTGAGAGCTTGTTGGATCTTTTCTTTACTATATACTTTTCCTTCTTTAATACGCTCACGGAGCGTTTCTGGACTGACATCGATAATTTCTATTTCATCAGCTTCCTTTAGTATGGAGTCAGGGACTCTTTCGTTTACTTGTATACCCGTAACCTGCTGAACAATATCTCGGACACTTTCTAAATGTTGAATGTTCATCGCCGTCCAGACATGAATCCCTGCTTGTAGGATCTCTTGAACATCTTGATAACGTTTTTTATTTTTTGAGCCGGGGGCGTTTGTATGTGGGAGCTCATCAATAATGACGACATCAGGATTTCGCTTAATAATGGCTTCCACATCTAATTCTTGGAATTCGCGTCCCTTGTAATGAATCGTTTTTTTCGGAATAATTTCTAAATCTTTGATTTCGGCTTCTGTATCAGCACGACCATGAGTTTCGACTAAGCCTATGACAATATCGACCCCTTTTGCTTTCAGGTCATGTGCGTCCCTTAACATATGAAACGTTTTACCGACACCCGGAGCCGCCCCAATATAAATTTTGAGGCGGCCCTTTTTCATTTTTTCGATTTTCTTTAATATTTCTTCCGGACTCATTCTTTTGTATTTTCTTCCATTATCCATATCCTTATTAACCTCTTTTATCAAGACTTGCCTTGAATCATCTTTTGCAGTTCCATATTCAGTTTTAATACATTTACTCTTGGTTCTCCAAAAATTCCTAGCACTCTTCCTTCAATATGCTTTTTCACCAAATTATTCAGTTGTTCTTCAGACAAACCAGTAGCTTTGGCAACAGAAGGAACTTGAAAGAAAGCCGCGGCAGGGCTGATATGAGGATCCAGCCCTGATCCGGAATTCGTGATTAAATCTAACGGAACTTCTTCTTTCGTTTTTCCGGGATTTTTCTTTAACCATTCTTCGGCTGCCTTCTCTGTTCGCTGAATCATTTCTTTATTAGATGGAGCATAGTTCGGTGTTCCTGAAGCTGCCGCATCATAATGAATCGAAGAAATGCGTCCATGAAAATATTTTGGATCTTGGAACAACTGACCAATCAACTCCGATCCTACAGCTTGTTTTTTATCGTTATAAATTATACTTCCATTTGCCTGATGAGGAAAAAGTGCTTGAGCAATCCCGGTCATCACAACAGGATAGCCTAAACCGAATAAAAGTATCATCACAATCGCTAAACGAATAAATTTCATATACCTCATTCCTCCTTTACTATTAAACGAACATCCCAACAAAAAGGTCAATGAGCTTAATACCGATAAATGGAGCGATCACGCCACCTAAACCATAGATCAATAAGTTACGGCGCAATAGCTTTACAGCTGGCATCGGTTTATAGGTAATCCCTTTCATCGCTAATGGAATTAATAAAGGGATAATAATCGCGTTAAAGATTAATGCCGATAAAATGGCACTCGTAGGCGAATGTAAGTGCATAAAATTTAAAGCTTTCATTTGCGGAATGGCCACCGTAAACATAGCTGGTAAAATCGCAAAGTATTTCGCAATATCATTCGCAATACTAAAAGTTGTTAAGGCTCCGCGTGTCATCAATAACTGTTTACCAATGGAGACCACTTCAATAATTTTTGTTGGGTCTGAATCAAGATCAACCATATTGGCGGCTTCTTTCGCAGCAATCGTTCCACTGTTCATCGCTAATCCCACATCTGCCTGTGCCAGAGCAGGAGCATCATTTGTTCCGTCCCCTGTCATGGCCACCAAGTTACCTTTTGCTTGTTCTTCGCGAATCACACGAATTTTATCTTCTGGTTTGCTTTCAGCGATAAAATCATCTACTCCTGCTTCTTTCGCAATGGTAGCCGCAGTTAATGGGTTGTCGCCTGTACACATAATCGTTTTAATCCCCATCTTCCGAAGTTCTTCAAATCGCTCCCGCATCCCCGGCTTAACCGTATCTTTCAAATAGATAATTCCTACAATCTTCTTGCCTACCGAAACAGCTAACGGCGTTCCTCCTTGACTTGCGATTTGATCACTTTTTTCTTTCAAATCGCTCGGAATTTCGCCACCTAATTGCTGAACATATTTTTGTATTGCATCCACTGCTCCCTTACGGTAGGAAACACCATTAATATCCATGCCGCTCATCCGCGTTTCAGCGGCAAATGGAATAAATTCGGCTTGTTCATATTGAGAATAATCAATCGAAAATCCTTGATTTTTCGCCAACTCTAAAACAGAACGTCCCTCTGGTGTTTCATCTTTTAAAGAAGAGAGGACCGCCGCTTCTCGTGCTTCTTCCTCAGTTGCCGAACCAACGGGGATGAACTGTGAAGCCATCCGGTTACCAAACGTGATGGTTCCCGTTTTATCCAGAATAATGGTACTTATATCCCCTGCAGCCTCTACGGCTTTACCAGACATGGCTAACACGTTGAATCGAGTAACACGATCCATTCCTGCAATACCAATCGCTGAAAGAAGTCCTCCAATCGTTGTTGGAATTAAACAAACGAGCAACGCAATTAAAGTGACAATCTGTAATTTTATACCTACATAACTGGCAATTGGTATCAATGTGATGACGACCATTAAGAAAATTAAAGTAAGCGTAATCAGTAATGTATTTAACGCCAATTCGTTTGGTGTTTTTTGTCGTGAAGCTCCTTCGACCAATGAAATCATTTTATCTAAGAATGATTCACCCGGATCCACCGTAATTCTTACTTTAATCGAATCACTGACCACCTTCGTTCCACCGGTAACCGAGCTAAAATCCCCTCCTGCTTCTTTAATGACAGGAGCTGATTCCCCTGTAATGGCTGATTCATCAATGGACGCTAATCCTTCAATAATCTCCCCATCTCCGGGAATAATGTCACCAGCTTCGACCAATACAATATCGCCCTTTCGTAACTCAGTAGACGAAACGGTTTCGATCTCTCCTTTGTCATTAATCCGTTTAGCTACTGTATCTGCTTTCGTTTTCTTTAATGAATCCGCCTGTGCTTTCCCTCTACCCTCGGCAAGTGCTTCGGCAAAGTTTGCAAACAAAATCGTGAACAACAAGATGATAAAAACAGCAAACACATATCCGCGATTTTGTATATCAAAATAACGAGGCATGAAAAGCATCAACAATATAATAAAGGTTCCAACTTCGACAACAAACATGACCGGATTGCGCATCATGACAAGCGGATTTAATTTTTTAAAGCTGTCAATAACAGCTTGTCGTACAATGGGGCCTTGAAAGAGCGACTGCTTTTTTATTTCAGATTTCATGCTTATCTCTTCCTCCTTCTAACGAATCGTTAAAAACTCAGCGATAGGACCTAATACAAGTACAGGGAAGAATGTTAATGCTCCAATTACTAATACAGTACCAATCAAAATCACTCCAAATGTGACGTTATCGGTACGAAATGTCCCCACTGTCTCCGGTACAGGTTGTTTTTGAACCAATGATCCTGCTACAGCTAACATGGCAATAATCGAAAGATATCTTCCCAGTAACATCACCAATCCTGTCGATATATTCCAGAACGGTGTATTATCACCTAGTCCCTCAAAACCTGAACCGTTATTGGCGGCTGCGGAAGTATACTCGTAAATAATTTGTGAAATTCCGTGGAATCCCGGATTGCTAATCGCATCCGTACCTAAATGCGTCATAAACGCAACGGCTGATGGCCCCAGAATAATAAAAGGATGTAACAATAAGGCAATGACAATCAATTTCATTTCCCGCGGCTCGATTTTCCGTCCTAAAAACTCAGGAGTTCGTCCTACCATGAGTCCAGCTAAGAATACAGCTAGAATCGCATACATTAACATATTGACAAATCCTACACCTTCACCGCCAAACACATTGTTTAGCATCATTTGCGAAAGTGGAACTAAACCACCAATTGGCGTAAGTGTATCATGCATGTTGTTGACTGTTCCGGTTGTCGCAGCGGTTGTGACTGTCGTAAACAAACTAGACAATGGAATACCGAATCGTACCTCTTTTCCTTCCATACTCCCTTGGGAAGAAGAGAAGCCCAGTTTATTCAGCAGAGGGTTTCCAGCTTGCTCAGCGCTGTAAACGACGGAAAGCATGACAAGGAAAATCGCGAACATCGTTGCAAACAATACCCAACCTTGTTTACGGTTTTTCACAGCCAGCCCGTAAGTAAATGGTATAGCAGCTGGAATACACCACATCGACAGTATTTCAATGACACACGTAAGAGGATTCGGATTTTCAAAAGGATGAGCAGAGTTTACTCCGAAAAACCCTCCACCGTTCGTTCCTAAATGTTTAATCGACTCCAGTGAAGCCACAGGTCCCAACGCTAATGTTTGCACTTTTCCTTCCAATGTAGTGACCGTTGCACTAGAAGCAAATGTTTGCGGTACGCCCAATGCAACAAGAACAAGCGTCACAATGACGGAAAGAGGAAGCAGTACTCTCACATTCGCTCGAATGAAATCTTGATAAAAGTTGCCAATTGTTTTCCCTTTTTTAGATAGAGCACGAATAATTGCCATCGCAATAGCTAAACCACTAGCCGCTGAAGTAAACATCATCATCGTGACAAAAATCATCTGTGATAAAATGGAAAGACCTGTCTCACCACTATAATGCTGTAAGTTTGTATTGGTCATAAAGCTGACCACTGTATTAAACGTAAGTGTAGGTTCCATATTATCAATTTTCGCGGAATTTAAAGGCAAATATTTTTGTAATCTTAATATGAGATAAGAAATTCCTAAAAGAACAGCATTGACTGAAAGGAAAGCAAATGAATATTTTTTCCATCCAGTCTCTTCAAGATTTTTAATACCAGACGCTCGATAAATGATTTTTTCAATAGGGAGAAAGAAACGATCGAGCTTGCTTGTCTCCTTGAAGAAAACTACATACAAATATCTCCCTAACGGTATGGCGAGTGCCAATAATAAAGCAAAGATGACGATAAACTGTAAAATGGCGTATCCCATGATTGAAAGCTCCTCCTATCCTTCATTCAAGTAAGTTAAAATTTCTCAGGATAAATCAACGCATACACCAGATAAACAAACACCATTAAAGTAATAGCGCCAATGAGCCACATCATTGTTCTTCTCCTCCATGCACTACATCGTCACACCAAATCGTAAATCCGTAAAATAAAGCAAAAGTTAAGACCAATAATAAAATCATGAAAATATCCCACACGATTTTTCCTCCTAATAAAGATAGTCCGCTAATTTTATAATTTTCCCCAAAAAATTCAATATTATCACTTATTATCCATCCACGAGCACAAAAAACCAACAGGAGGGTATCCTGTTGGTTTTTTGGCAACAACAAATAACCCCTCCTCTCACGACGCTTACGAGGTTAGCTGACGGGTTCGGGTGATGAGAGTCACCCTACTCATTCAGAACACTCACAAGTTCTGAACAAGATTCACCCCATGTGATCAACAAGATCACGATTGGTTCCCCCGCTCCTATTCGGATTCAGCGACTATTAGGGAAATCATTAATTTATGAAGTTGTTGGTGTAATCATACTCCTTTCCAGCACGTTATGTAAAGGAACAATTTGGTTAAAAAATAGACGAAAAACGGTTATTTTTCTTAATGTAAACGTTTTAAATATTATTTTTTTATTATTTTCTCACTTAATCATTGTGTTTTCGGGTCTAACAAAAATAAAATTCCATGCATATCACAGTTTCGAATTTTGCTTACTGTTCATAAATCTTTGCGTCTGTCTAAAAAACAGGCTGTTTTCGAATAGATTGTTGATTTCTTGAACATCATTTGACTAGATGGCAAAAATTAGGGGGGGCAATTTGCTTTCTAAAAAATATAGCCTCTAACGCTAAAGCGTTAGAGGCATAACTTTACTCAAACGATAGTCGCAAAACATTTTAATTAGTCAAAAGCGGGTATACAACTTTTTTGTAACTCCACAACAAGACGCGTGTTTTTACCTTTTATTCGACCGTTACGCTCTTCGCCAAGTTGCGCGGTTTGTCAACGTCGCAGCCGCGATGCAATGCCGCGTAGTATGCGATCAGCTGCAGCGGTACGACAGAGACGAGCGGAGTAAGCATTGGGTGAACCGCTGGAATAACGAAGCGGTCTTCGTCTGTCTCTAAGCCGCGCATCGAAATGATGCATGGATTGGCGCCACGGGCGGCGACTTCTTTAACGTTGCCGCGAATGTTCAAGTTCACATGCTCTTGTGTCGCCAAAGCGATAACTGGAGTGCCGTCTTCGATTAAAGCGATCGTGCCGTGCTTCAATTCCCCGCCGGCGAATCCTTCTGCTTGAATGTAGGAAATTTCTTTTAGTTTTAACGCGCCTTCCAAGCATACATAGTAGTCAACGGCACGGCCGATAAAGAAACAGTTGCGTGTTACCGCTAAATATTCACGCGCGATTTTTTCCATTTCCTCTTTCGCGTCGCACAGCATTTCCATCACATTGGCGATGATGGCAAGTTCTTTGACGAGGTCAAAGTCAAGCTCAATGCCTTTTGCCTTCGCCGCTGCGACCGCTAAAATAGCAAGCACGGCAATTTGCGCAGTGTATGCTTTCGTGGAAGCGACGGCGATTTCCGGACCGGCGTGAAGCAATAGTGTATAATCGGCCTCACGGGACAGTGTCGAGCCTGGAACGTTCGTAATCGTAATTGCTTTATAGCCAAGTTCGTTTGTTTGCACCAGCACCGCCCGGCTGTCCGCTGTTTCGCCGCTTTGCGAAATGTAAATGAAAAGCGGTTTTTCCGACAGCAATGGCATATTGTACGAAAACTCGCTTGCGACATGGACTTCAACAGGAATTTTCGCCCATTTTTCGATCAATTGCTTGCCGACCAACCCGGCGTGATAGCTCGTTCCGCATGCAATAATATATAAGCGGTCCGCATTTAGCACTTCTTGAATGATTTGCGGATCAATTGTCAGCTGGCCGTTCTCATCTTGATATTTTTGAATAATGCGGCGCATCACAAACGGCTGCTCGTCGATTTCTTTTAACATGTAATGCGGATAGGTGCCTTTTTCAATATCGCTGGCATCCAATTCGGCCGTATATGGTGCGCGTTTAACGACATCACCGTTCAATGTTTTAAGCGTAATGTCTTCGCTTGTCACGATCACCATTTCTTTGTCCATTAGCTCGACGAATTGGTTGGTGACTTGCAGCATCGCCATCGCGTCGCTCGCCACCACATTGAAGCCATGGCCGAGCCCGACAAGCAGCGGGCTTTTATTTTTCGCAACATAAATAACGTCTTTGTTTTCCGCGTCGATCATTGCAATGGCATAAGAACCTTTCAACAATGTTAATGTTTTGCGGAACGCTTCTTCGACAGAAAGACCATCGTTCACAAATTTTTCAACAAGCTGCACAATTACTTCCGTATCCGTATCGCTGCGAAACGCGACATCTTGCAAATATTCGCGTTTTAAAATCGCATAGTTTTCAATCACACCGTTATGCACTAACGTAAAGCGACCCGATGCACTTTGATGCGGGTGCGCATTCACGCGGCTTGGCGCCCCGTGCGTCGCCCAGCGCGTATGGCCGATTCCGATCGACGCGCTCACCGTCGGGTCAACGACATTACGTAAATCAGCAATGCGTCCTTTTTCTTTGAATAAATGAACGCCTTCATCGTTTAGCACGGCAATGCCTGCAGAGTCATAGCCGCGATACTCCAATTTTTCCAATCCACGCAATAAAATTTCCTTTACGTCTTGATAGCCAATATAACCAACAATTCCGCACATAGACATGTTCCTCCCTTTAGCGGGAGCCCGCCTTACAAAACGACCCAAAAACGTCTTATTCTCTTGTCAAAGAACAATATCAGGGGTCTGGCTTTTTGTATAGACAGACTCCCTACTTTTCCGTTTTTTTTTTGCGATTACATCCTCCCCTTTGTCCAAAGGGTCACCCCTTTGTTTTAAGGAAGGACTTGCGGCTGTAATCGCCACAGCCGGGAGGCATCCGCCGAAACCTCGATAAACCTCCTCCTCGTCAACTAAGCGTTTTGCCGTCCCACGCTTAGTCCAGGCGCTTTAAAAAGAATCAATAGAAAAGTATCAATGAAAAACCTCTTCAAAAAACCTCTTCCACCCACCTTCCTTTGAAAAATAACAACAACGTTAATATTACAGTACATCCAAAAAAGCGTCAACTGCAATGTTGTTATTGTTCATAAACTGTAATATTGTTATTGTTCATAAAATAACCTATGCATCAATGGAATATAATGTTCCATTTATGCATAGGTTGATGATAAGCTATTCTTTTTATTCTATTCCCATTTCTTCACGAATGACGGAAGCGATCCGTTCTACATAGTTTCGGCAATCTTCCTCTGTCGGCGCTTCCGCCATGACACGCACGACTGGCTCCGTTCCCGACGGGCGGACAAGCACGCGGCCATTTCCATTCATTTCTGCTTCTACCTCTTGAATGACCGCTTTTACTTTTTCGTTTTCCATCACTTTCCCTTTATCCGCCACTTTTACATTGACGAGCAGCTGCGGATATTTTTTCATTTCGCCTGCCAGCTCGGACAGCGGTTTTCCTTTGATTTTCATAATATTGACAAGCTGCAGCGCCGTCAGCAATCCGTCTCCTGTCGTGTTATAGTCAAGGAAAATAATGTGTCCCGACTGTTCTCCGCCTAGATTGTAGCCATTTTTCTTCATTTCTTCGACTACATAGCGGTCGCCGACCGCGGTTTGCACGCTTTGAATTCCTTGGGCTTCCAGCGCTTTGTAAAACCCGAGGTTGCTCATGACAGTAGAAACGACTGTTTGATGTTTCAACCGCCCGATTTCTTTTAAGTATTTGGCGCAAATGTACATAATTTGATCGCCATCCACAATATTTCCATATTCATCGACGGCAATGAGGCGGTCGCCGTCGCCATCAAAGGCTAGTCCAACATCGGCGCCTTTTTCCTTCACAAATGCCGCTAACGCCTCCGGATGGGTGGAGCCTACTCCTTCGTTAATGTTAAGCCCGTTTGGTGATGCACCCATTGTCACAACATCGGCTTCTAAATCGGCAAATAAATGCGTCGCCAACGACGAAGTAGCTCCATGCGCGCAGTCTAGCGCAATTTTCAAGCCAGAAAAATCTTCATCAATGGTTTGCTTTAAGTATTGTAAATACTTTTGTCCGCCCTCAAAATAATCATTCACTTGTCCTAACGATTTGCCGATCGGCCTTGGCAACATATCTTCCGGACTGTCAATCAACTCTTCAATCTCTCTTTCTTGTTCGTCGGATAGCTTAAAGCCATCTGGACCGAAAAATTTAATTCCGTTATCTTGAACAGGATTATGAGACGCCGAAATCATAATCCCTGCCTGTGCTCCTAACGCCTTTGTTAAATAAGCAACCCCTGGAGTGGAGATGACGCCGAGGCGCATGACTTCCGCTCCGATGGAAAGCAATCCGGCGACAAGCGCTCCTTCGAGCATATGGCCGGAAATCCGGGTGTCACGGCCGATTAACACTTTCGGGCGTTCTGTACTTTTCGTTAATACATATCCGCCGCAGCGCCCGATTTTAAACGCCAGCTCTGGTGTCAGTTCTCGATTCGCTACTCCGCGTACACCGTCAGTACCAAAGTATTTACCCATTATGTCAATCTCTCCTTACATCCATGAAATTATTGTTCATTGGTTTTTTCGCTTATTTTAATTTTTGCATTTTCTTTTGGCAGTTCCCATTTCACATTTTGTGGTCCATTCCATTTTATCTTTACTTCATGTTCACCGAGGTCTAAACCGCTAACATCAATATATAATTCCACGTCATCTTCTGTAATATCGTTTAAGATGTTAGGCGCTCCATGAAGCCGAACATCCATTGTTTGCTCTTTTGGGTCTATAAATTCCACTGTATATTGTTCTCCTAATCCTAACACATGAATCGGCACGCCTTTGAGCGTTTTTGATTCTTCTTTTTGCACATCGATATGGACTTTTACTTTAGATGGATCAACGCTTTTGACTCCTTCCGGCAGTGGAACATCCATTTCCAACGTCGTATCTTCAGTAATTTCATCTAAACGAATCGTAATCCCATCGATGGATTCAATAGAATCAATTTTTTCTTTAGGACCGAAGATCGTCACTTCATTTGGAACTGTTTCTATTTTTACAATGTTTACTCCTTCCGGCAACGTTCCTACCCGGTTGATTTTTAGGGAAACGGTTTTGCTTGGACTTCTTATCGGAACGGTCACTTCGACAATCGAAGGATGCACACTGATATTTAACACCCTGCCGTTATGATCATAAACGATTACTTTCGATTTTTGGGTTATCGTGTCAGTGGCGCCTTCTAAATTTACTTTCGCTGTTACCGATGAGATGCTATCAATTAATTCTTTGGCACCCGTGATCATAACCGAGTTAGGCTTGACAATCGGCTGTTCCACAGAATAGCCTTTTAGCACTTGATTCTTATTCATAAATTCAACCCCGACAGGAAAATTTTTTGTTACTTTTTCCCGAATGGTTACTTTTGCTGTCGAGGGCTGAATGTTTACCTTTAGTTTGTCGGATATGTCTTTATATTTAATCGGAACAGTATATGTTCCTAACGGCAAATCCGTTAAATCCATATATACTTCGAAATTCCGCTGCAAAGCGGTTGGTTTTACAATGCTTGCCGGCCCTTGCAACGTCACGTTCACGTATTTCGGAACGCCGGAAACGATTAGATTTTCCTCGTCGTAGTAAACGACGACGGGGACATTCATCAGCGTTTCTATATCCTCTTGTCCAATCGCATTGCGGAAAATCCCTCCAGACTTTGTTCCTTTTTCAATATTGACTGACATATAAAGCATGATGGCTAGCAGTAAAGAAAACACTTTAATAAACCAATGGTTGTTCATCAACTTATCCATGTTTCTTCCCCCTCCATTGCCAACGGGATGAGGAAGTCGCTTTTGTTGCCGGCACTAATTCTTTTGTAAGCAACTCCCGAAACTGCTCCGGAGTTAAATCCCGATGTAACTCCCCGTTTTTTGTGATCGATACCGCACCGGTTTCTTCCGATACCACAACTGTTATGCTATCAGTTACCTCACTAATTCCCAGTGCAGCACGGTGACGAGTCCCTAATTCTTTTGAAATAAATGGGCTTTCCGAAAGCGGCAAATAACAGGCCGCAGCGGCAACATGATTTTTTTGAATAATAACAGCTCCGTCATGCAAAGGAGTATTCGGAATGAAAATATTAATTAATAGTTCTGACGAAACACGAGCGTTCAAAATAATTCCCGTTTCGATATAATCTCCCATTCCTGTTTCCCGTTCTACAGAAATTAACGCACCGATTCGCCGTTTCGCCATATATTCCGCAGCTTTAATAATCGCCTCAACCATCTTTACTTGTTCTTCATCTTCGTTTGTGCTGCTTCTTGCAAATAGTTTTCCGCGCCCCAGCTGCTCAAGAGCACGCCTGAATTCCGGCTGAAAGATAATAATAATAGCGAGAAACCCCCATGTAATCGCCTGACCCGTTAGCCACTGCAGCGTGCTAAGGCCAAGAAAGTTACTAACGATTCGCACTAGTATAATCAGAATAATTCCCTTTAAAAGCTGGACTGCTTTCGTCCCGCGAATCATCATAATTAATTTATAGATCACGTACCAAACAACGAGAATATCGACAATTTTCACTAAATAATCTACAACAGGGAGTTCTCCGAAAGGCATCTTCACACTTCCTTTATCACTAATTCCAACATCATATTTATGGAAACAGCTCTTTTATTATAACATATCATTGAAAAAAGCCATCCGAAAGATGGCCTATACTATTTGAACGTTTCCATTGCATCTTTGATCCGTTCCTTAATATTATACCAGATCCATTCAAATACTTGATTAATTTCTTCAATTTCCCCTGTTACTTGCCCTGCGGAAGCAAAATATTTTTCTCCGTGAATCACGGTAACATTGCCTTCCACTTTCCCTTCTATCCTAATAGAACCGTTGCGGACAACGATATCCCCTTTCACCGTTTCCCCTTTTGGAACAATGACGGTATGATCGCGAATAATCACATTTTCGTGTGTGGAAACCGAGAATTGTTCCTCTCCATTCCATGCAGTAAACAGACTTCCGGTAGTTAAAAGAATAAATAGTGATGCGGCAGTAAGAAACGGGTGGCGTTGCATCCATCTTTGCACTCGAATCCTCTTCTTTTCCCTCGGTAAATTCGCCATCACTCGCGTCGTAAAATCAGGCGACGAAGGGACATGAGATGCATACTGAATAAAGGCCACCGTTTTCGTTAACCCATGGAAATGAGCGGCACATGCCGGGCATTCCTGTAAATGCTCTTTTAATCGTTTTTCATCACCTGGACCTATATCACCATCTAAATAATCATGCATAAGCTTTACAATATGCTCTGGACACTTCATGTTTTTTCACCCTCTTACAGATGACCCAAATGCTTTCGTAATGCTTCCCTGCCGCGATAAAGCCGTGTTTTCACCGTGCCGATCGGCAGATCTAAAATCTCGCTAATTTCTTGTAATGATAAATCTTCTATATACTTTAGCACGATCACGCTGCGATATTTTTCCGGCAGCTTTCCGATCGCCTCCTGCACCGTCTCCCGCAGCTCCAGGCTTTCTACTGTTTCCTCGGGGGAAGCTTCGTGAGAAGAAAGCTGGGCATACATCGTAAGCCCATCGGTGCCGCTGACTTCCTCATCCAAATACGCATCTGGCTTCTTCTTCCTGATTTTATCAATCGTTAAGTTCGTTGCAATGCGGTAAAGCCATGTCGAAAATTTCATCTTCGGATTATACGTATCAATATGAACATAGGCGCGGATGAATGCCTCTTGTGCTGCATCTTCCGCCTCATGGCGGTTTCCCAGCATCCGATAGCATAGACGATATATTTTATCTTTATAAAGGTCAACAATATCGGCATAGGCATTTTGGTCGCCTTTTTTTATCGCTTTAATCCGTTTCTTCACAAATATATCCATAATAATACAATACCCCCGCCCCTGCGGCTACAGTATACTACGGTTCTTCTCTAATAAAAGTTTCATGAAAACATATAATTTATTTTATCATAATCGAGCGAGAAGAGCTCTACTTAAACCAAAGGAAGTGGGAGAGATGGTCAACGTATACAACAGAAAAAACAGCAGATTTTGCGGAATCTGCTGTTTCTATTCCATTACACTAACTTTTCGCCAAAAAGAGAACCCATCAATCCTACGGCGACAGAAGCAGTCTTATTGCGCTCATCTAAAATAGGATTTACCTCGACAAACTCTGCCGATGTAATTAACTGCGCCTCGGCAAGCATTTCCATTGCCAAATGGCTTTCCCGATAAGTAAGACCGCCAATCACTGGAGTGCCTACCCCTGGTGCATCATGAGGATCCAATCCGTCTAAATCAAGTGATAAATGCACCCCGTCTGTCCGCCCTTTCAAATAAGCAATTGTTTCTTCCATCACCGTGGTCATTCCGAGACGATCTACTTCATGCATCGTATATATTTTAATCCCTTTTTCGCGAATGAATCGTTTTTCGCCTTCATCAAGGGAACGAATACCGATCAGAACGATATTTTCCGGCTTAACTTTTGGGCTGTAACCGCCAATATTCGTTAATGCTGGATGTCCTAGTCCGAGACTTGCAGCCAGCGGCATTCCATGAATATTTCCAGACGGCGACGTTTCGGCGGTATTCAAATCACCATGCGCGTCATACCAAATCACGCCTAAATTTTTATAATGTTTGGCAACACCGGCTAATGTACCAATGGCAATGCTGTGATCGCCACCCAAAACGAGAGGAAATCTTCCCCTTTTGATCACATCATCCACAGCCGCGGCCAATTTTTCATTCGCTTCCGCAACCGCTTTCAAATTTCGCAAGTTAAGACGAAGCCCTTCATCATCAGGCCGTTCAGCTCTTCCTATCGAAATATCTCCCAAATCTTCAATATCATAATGAAGGCGCTCCAAACGCTCAACGACCCCCGCATAGCGCATGGCACTCGGCCCCATATCGACGCCGCGACGCGTCTGTCCTAAATCCATCGGCACACCAATGATCGATATTTTCTTCATGCTGCCTCCCCTTTCCCGTTATACTACGTTATTATTGTAGATGAAAACGCCGTCATGACTCAACTCGACAATTTTTTGAATATTTATTCTTATTTCACGGGCATAGGGAAAAATAAAAAGCATCCCATTCGTGTTTTTCGAAATGGGATGCTTTAATGGAGCCTATCGGGATCGAACCGATGACCTCCTGCGTGCAAAGCAGGCGCTCTCCCAGCTGAGCTAAGGCCCCGTATAATGGTATAAAAAGCGGAAGACGGGACTCGAACCCGCGACCCCCACCTTGGCAAGGTGGTGTTCTACCACTGAACTACTTCCGCACATCGATGAGCCATGGAGGACTCGAACCTCCGACCCTCTGATTAAAAGTCAGATGCTCTACCTACTGAGCTAATGGCTCGTACAGTAAATGAAGACACTAGTTGTTTTCGTTGTCTCTTCCTCTGCCAGCTATCTCAAGGAAGCTAGATGCGTCGAGACAACTCGAAGATTATTCGATGAAGTTTAGGCTCGTTGCTCTACCTGCTGAGCTAATGGCTCATATAGAAAATCAAGACACTCATCGTTTGTCGTTGTCCCTTCCTCTGCCAGCTTATTCAACGATGTTGGATGCGTCGGGACAACTCGTAGCGGATTCATAGATGTTTAAGCTCGTTGCTCTACCCACCGAGCTAATGGCTCAATATGGATAAAATGGCTGGGCTAGCTGGATTCGAACCAGCGCATCACGGAGTCAAAGTCCGTTGCCTTACCGCTTGGCTATAGCCCAACGATATTCAAACACTGTCAGCTGAAACATATTATTTCACAATATCCAAACATTATACTTGATTGAATGGCCGTTTTTTATGTATATGGAGGGGGACGGATTCGAACCGCCGAACCCAAAGGGAGCGGATTTACAGTCCGCCGCGTTTAGCCACTTCGCTACCCCTCCGTATTATGATGCCGGCTGCAGGACTTGAACCCGCAACCTACTGATTACAAGTCAGTTGCTCTACCAATTGAGCTAAGCCGGCATAAGAAATGTGTCTATACTCAAATTATTTCCGTTGCCTCTTCCTCTGCTAGCCAATTCAAAGGTGCCAAATGCGTCGAGGCAACTCGTAGCTTATTCGATGAAGCTTAGGCTCGTCTCTACTAATTGAGCTAATCCAGCATAAGAAGTATCGACATATACGCTTAGTTTTTTGTGTCCCTTCCTCTTCTAGCTTATTCAATGATGTTAGATGCGTCGGGACAACTCGGAGCAAATTCATTGAAGTTTAAGCTCGTCTCTACCAATTGAGCTAAGCCGACAAATAAAATGTTAAACATGGTGGAGGATGACGGGATCGAACCGCCGACCCCTTGCTTGTAAGGCAAGTGCTCTCCCAGCTGAGCTAATCCTCCAGTAAACAAAAAGAAAGTGACCCGTACGGGATTCGAACCCGTGTTACCGCCGTGAAAGGGCGGTGTCTTAACCACTTGACCAACGGGCCAAAAAGGAAAACATCAAAGCTTCCAACCGGGCTTGAACCGGTGACCTCTTCCTTACCATGGAAGTGCTCTACCAACTGAGCTATGGAAGCATGATGGCTCCGCAGGCAGGATTCGAACCTGCGACCAATCGGTTAACAGCCGATTGCTCTACCACTGAGCTACTGCGGAATAAAAGGTTATTGGTTTATACTCATTTTTTTGTTGCCTCTTCCTCTACAAGCTTTTTCAAAGAAACCAGATGCGTCGAGGCAACTCATCGGGAGCTTGTTTGTTGTCCCTTCCTCTTCTAGCTGATTCAAGGAAGGTTGATGCGTCGGGACAACTCGCAGTGAATTCACAGAAGCTTAGGCTCGTTGCTCCCCACTGAGCTACTGCGGAATATTGAACTTGCCTAGCGACGACCTACTCTTGCAGGGGCGCTGGCCCCAACTACCATCGGCGCTGGAGAGCTTAACTTCCGTGTTCGGGATGGGAACGGGTGTTTCCTCTCCGCCATTGTCACTAGGCAAGTTGTTCAATTGACATAAATCATTATATTCATCAGATCGATTTTGTCAAGAAGGAGTTCATTCCTTCAAAACTAGATAACCGTCTGTTGGGAAGAAGCCGGGCGCCTTTACGCTGTCTAGCTCCGGACGCCATCGGCTCGCGACGCTTCGGTCCCGTTGCGGCGGCGACAGCCTCCTCACGGGCCCTCCAGCGCGTCTCGCCGATAGGCGGGCGTCTGCGCTTTTCTGATGTCTAGCTCCGGTTCCTAGCCCCTTGGGTCGCTTCAGACCTGCTGTGGCGGCAACAGCCTCCTCGCAGGTCTTCCAAGCGCCCAGCGGGGCTAACCAGTCGCCTGCGCTTTTCTTGGTTAAGTCCTCGATCGATTAGTATCCGTCAGCTGCACGTGTCGCCACGCTTCCACCTCGGACCTATCGACCTCGTCATCTTCGAGGGATCTTACTCGCTTACGCGATGGGAAATCTCATCTTGAGGGGGGCTTCACGCTTAGATGCTTTCAGCGCTTATCCCTTCCGCACATAGCTACCCAGCGGTGCCCCTGGCGGGACAACTGGTACACCAGCGGTGCGTCCATCCCGGTCCTCTCGTACTAAGGACAGCTCCTCTCAAATTTCCTACGCCCGCGACGGATAGGGACCGAACTGTCTCACGACGTTCTGAACCCAGCTCGCGTACCGCTTTAATGGGCGAACAGCCCAACCCTTGGGACCGACTACAGCCCCAGGATGCGATGAGCCGACATCGAGGTGCCAAACCTCCCCGTCGATGTGGACTCTTGGGGGAGATCAGCCTGTTATCCCCGGGGTAGCTTTTATCCGTTGAGCGATGGCCCTTCCATACGGAACCACCGGATCACTAAGCCCGACTTTCGTCCCTGCTCGACCTGTCCGTCTCGCAGTCAAGCTCCCTTGTGCCTTTGCACTCTCCGAATGATTTCCAACCATTCTGAGGGAACCTTTGGGCGCCTCCGTTACCTTTTGGGAGGCGACCGCCCCAGTCAAACTGCCCACCTGACACTGTCTCCCACCCCGGTAAGGGGTGCGGGTTAGAATTTCAATACCGCCAGGGTGGTATCCCACCGGCGCCTCCACCGAAGCTGGCGCTCCGGCTTCCCAGGCTCCCACCTATCCTGTACAAGCGATACCAAAATTCCATATCAGGCTGCAGTAAAGCTCCACGGGGTCTTTCCGTCCTGTCGCGGGTAACCTGCATCTTCACAGGTAGTATGATTTCACCGGGTCTCTCGTTGAGACAGTGCCCAAGTCGTTACACCTTTCGTGCGGGTCGGAACTTACCCGACAAGGAATTTCGCTACCTTAGGACCGTTATAGTTACGGCCGCCGTTTACTGGGGCTTCGGTTCGCACCTTCGCTTGCGCTAAGCGCTCCCCTTAACCTTCCAGCACCGGGCAGGTGTCAGCCCCTATACTTCGCCTTTCGGCTTCGCAGAGACCTGTGTTTTTGATAAACAGTCGCTTGGGCCTTTTCACTGCGGCTCCCTCGGGCTATTCACCCAAGAGAGCACCCCTTCTCCCGAAGTTACGGGGTCATTTTGCCGAGTTCCTTAACGAGAGTTCTCCCGCGCACCTTAGGATTCTCTCCTCGCCTACCTGTGTCGGTTTGCGGTACGGGCACCTCTCACCTCGCTAGAGGCTTTTCTTGGCAGTGTAGGATCGGGGACTTCGGGACCAAAGGTCCCTTCGCCATCACGGCTCCGCCTTCACGCCAGACGGATTTGCCTATCTGGCAGCCTAACCGCTTGGACAGGCTATTCCAGCAGCCTGCTCGCCCTACCTTCCTGCGTCCCCCCATCGCTCAAACGGTGAGGAGGTGGTACAGGAATCTCTACCTGTTGCCCATCACCTACGCCTTTCGGCCTCGGCTTAGGTCCCGACTAACCCTGAGCGGACGAACCTTCCTCAGGAACCCTTAGGCTTTCGGTGCAGAGGATTCTCACCTCTGTTTTCGCTACTCACACCGGCATTCTCACTTCTAAGCGCTCCACGAGTCCTTCCGGTCTCGCTTCGACGCCCTTAGAACGCTCCCCTACCGATGACCAACGGTCATCCCACAGCTTCGGTGGCACGTTTAGCCCCGGTACATTTTCGGCGCAGAGTCACTCGACCAGTGAGCTATTACGCACTCTTTAAATGGTGGCTGCTTCTAAGCCAACATCCTGGTTGTCTGGGCAACTCCACATCCTTTTCCACTTAACGTGCACTTAGGGACCTTAGCTGGTGATCTGGGCTGTTTCCCTCTCGACCACGGATCTTATCACTCGTAGTCTGACTCCCAAGGATAAGTCATTGGCATTCGGAGTTTGACTGAGTTCGGTAACCCGATGAGGGCCCCTAGCCCAATCAGTGCTCTACCTCCAAGACTCTTCCCTTGAGGCTAGCCCTAAAGCTATTTCGGGGAGAACCAGCTATCTCCAGGTTCGATTGGCATTTCACCCCTACCCACACCTCATCCCCGCACTTTTCAACGTGCGTGGGTTCGGGCCTCCAGTAGGTGTTACCCTACCTTCACCCTGGACATGGGTAGATCACCTGGTTTCGGGTCTACGACGACGTACTCAACGCCCTATTCAGACTCGCTTTCGCTGCGGCTCCGTCTCTTCGACTTAACCTCGCACGTCATCGTAACTCGCCGGTTCATTCTACAAAAGGCACGCCATCACCCATCAACGGGCTCTGACTACTTGTAGGCACACGGTTTCAGGTTCTCTTTCACTCCCCTTCCGGGGTGCTTTTCACCTTTCCCTCACGGTACTGGTTCACTATCGGTCACTAGGGAGTATTTAGCCTTGGGAGATGGTCCTCCCTGCTTCCGACGGGATTCCCCGTGTCCCGCCGTACTCAGGAGCCACTCGGGAGGGAACGAAGTTTCGACTACAGGGCTATCACCTTCTCTGGCGGGCCTTTCCAGACCGCTTCGTCTACCCCGTTCCTTTGTCACTCCCATGTGAGTGGTCCTACAACCCCAAGAGGCAAGCCTCTTGGTTTGGGCTGTTCCCGTTTCGCTCGCCGCTACTCAGGGAATCGCTTTTGCTTTCTTCTCCTCCGGGTACTGAGATGTTTCAGTTCCCCGGGTGTGCCCTCCATACCCTATGGATTCAGGTATGGATACTGTCCCATTACGGACAGTGGGTTTCCCCATTCGGACATCTCCGGATCAACGCTTGCTTACAGCTCCCCGAAGCGTTTCGGCGTTTGCCCCGTCCTTCATCGGCTCCTAGTGCCAAGGCATCCACCGTGCGCCCTTTCTAACTTAACCATTCAGCGCTTCTCGGCTTCTTCCTTTCGGTTATCTAGTTTTCAAGGAACAAAACGACTTCTTGAGTCTGCTTCCCTGCAGTTTTGCGTCGAGGAATCCCACTTCCCCGAATCCACTAGCAGACGCAGACGCAAACAGTTGAAGGAATAACTAATATTCCCTCAAAACTGAACAAACCCGAAGCGTCCTTCGTTTTTCGTATCATCCTTAGAAAGGAGGTGATCCAGCCGCACCTTCCGGTACGGCTACCTTGTTACGACTTCACCCCAATCACTTGCCCCACCTTCGGCGGCTGGCTCCCAAACGGGTTACCTCACCGACTTCGGGTGTTGCAAGCTCTCGTGGTGTGACGGGCGGTGTGTACAAGGCCCGGGAACGTATTCACCGCGGCATGCTGATCCGCGATTACTAGCGATTCCGGCTTCATGCAGGCGAGTTGCAGCCTGCAATCCGAACTGAGAGCGGCTTTTTGGGATTCGCTCCCCCTCGCGGGTTCGCAGCCCTTTGTACCGCCCATTGTAGCACGTGTGTAGCCCAGGTCATAAGGGGCATGATGATTTGACGTCATCCCCACCTTCCTCCGATTTGTCATCGGCAGTCACCTTAGAGTGCCCAACTGAATGCTGGCAACTAAGGTCGAGGGTTGCGCTCGTTGCGGGACTTAACCCAACATCTCACGACACGAGCTGACGACAACCATGCACCACCTGTCACCCTGTCCCCCCGAAGGGGGAACGCCCTGTCTCCAGGGTTGTCAGGGGATGTCAAGACCTGGTAAGGTTCTTCGCGTTGCTTCGAATTAAACCACATGCTCCACCGCTTGTGCGGGCCCCCGTCAATTCCTTTGAGTTTCAGCCTTGCGGCCGTACTCCCCAGGCGGAGTGCTTAACGCGTTAGCTGCAGCACTAAAGGGTTTGACCCCTCTAACACTTAGCACTCATCGTTTACGGCGTGGACTACCAGGGTATCTAATCCTGTTTGCTCCCCACGCTTTCGCGCCTCAGCGTCAGTTACAGACCAGAGAGCCGCCTTCGCCACTGGTGTTCCTCCACATCTCTACGCATTTCACCGCTACACGTGGAATTCCGCTCTCCTCTTCTGCACTCAAGTCCCCCAGTTTCCAATGACCCTCCACGGTTGAGCCGTGGGCTTTCACATCAGACTTAAGGAACCGCCTGCGCGCGCTTTACGCCCAATAATTCCGGACAACGCTCGCCCCCTACGTATTACCGCGGCTGCTGGCACGTAGTTAGCCGGGGCTTTCTCGTTAGGTACCGTCACCGTACCGCCCTATTCGAACGGTACTTCTTCTTCCCTAACAACAGAGCTTTACGATCCGAAGACCTTCTTCGCTCACGCGGCGTCGCTCCGTCAGACTTTCGTCCATTGCGGAAGATTCCCTACTGCTGCCTCCCGTAGGAGTCTGGGCCGTGTCTCAGTCCCAGTGTGGCCGGTCACCCTCTCAGGCCGGCTACGCATCGTCGCCTTGGTGAGCCGTTACCTCACCAACTAGCTAATGCGCCGCGGGCCCATCCGTAAGTGACAGCCAAAGCCGCCTTTCAACCAAAGACCATGCGGTCTTCGGTGTTATCCGGTATTAGCTCCGGTTTCCCGGAGTTATCCCGGTCTTACGGGTAGGTTGCCCACGTGTTACTCACCCGTCCGCCGCTAACCGAACAAGAGCAAGCTCCTGTTCGGTCCGCTCGACTTGCATGTATTAGGCACGCCGCCAGCGTTCGTCCTGAGCCAGGATCAAACTCTCCATAGAAAGTTGATTGGCTTATTTTAAATATTGTCCAGCTTCGGCTCCTAGCCCCTTGGGACGCTTCGGTCTCGCTGTGGCGGCAACACATTGGGTTAACTTCTCTGAGTAAACCCACGCAAGACCAAACTTTGTTTGGTCTGAGCCTCCTCGCGAGCCCTCCAGCGCCTGCCAGGGCTAATCAGTCGCCTCCGCTTTTCTATGTGGACGCTTCGTTTTGTTCAGTTTTCAAGGAACATTGTCTCCTGCTTGCGACTTTTTTATACTAACATATCCAAAAACAAGATGTCAATATTGTTTTTGTTATATCGCTTAACGACGTGTATTAATTTATCATGATTTTTTTATGTTGTCAACATTTTTTTGCTAAAAATATGTTTCATAACATTCCCGCTGACAAGCATAAGATGGTCACAGGACAACTTTAGAACAAAGGGGGAAAAAATACAATGAATTTTTTCTATGCATTAAATGGGCGGTCCCTAAAAAAAGCACTGATTATCGTTCTTTCCGCGTTTTTTACCGCCGCTATTTTATACTCGCATCAAATGCATAATGCGACTCTTTCTCTCTCTGCCGGTCCAAAGGCCATCTATAAAGTGGACAAAATCAAAAATGAAATAGCATTGACATTCGATATTAGCTGGGGGGATCGAAATGCCCTGCATATCCTCGATGTATTAAAACAAAATGGCATTAAAAATGCAACCTTTTTTTTATCGGCTTCGTGGGCAGAACGCCATCCAAACATCGTGAAGCGAATTAAAGAGGACGGCCACGAAATCGGCAGCATGGGTTATAACTTTTTGAACTATACAGAGCTAGAAAATGCGAAAATACGTCAAGATCTTATGGAAGCAAAGAAAGTATTTGACAACCTCGGAATAAAGGAAATAACATTATTGCGCCCTCCGGGAGGCAACTTTAATAAAAACGTTTTAAAAATTGCCGATTCTCTTGGCTACACAGTCGTTCACTGGAGCATTGATTCTAAAGATTGGCTTAACCCTGGAACGAAAACCATTGTAGAAAACGTTACAGACGATATGGAAGCTGGAGACATTATTTTGCTTCACGCCTCTGATTCCGCCAATCAAACGGCAAAAGCACTTCCAAAAATTATTGCAACAATGAAGGAAAAAGGTTACCGCAATGTTACTGTTTCGCAACTGATTGCGAACGGAGATGCAAGCAGCAAAGAAATCAATTAAACGGTCGTAAGTTCGATCCGATTTTTACACAAAAAAAGGAGGATTGCTTCCTCCTTTTCGGTTATGATCTCGCGCTACCTGTTAATTTATGCAGTATAAGAAGCTGATAAGCATTGCAAACTAATAACGGAAATAACATTAAATAAAGCCAGTCCCGATCATTAATACGCAATACAGGAAACCATTCAATCACTGTCACGACAACCATGAAGAACAAAGCTGGCACAAACGCGCCTTTATTTGTTTGCGCGCTTTTTATATACGCTACAACAAGCCCGATCACTAAAATAAATAAAGCCACTAATATGTAACTAACGACAGACTCCCCCTTTGCCGCAAACGCTTGATAACGGAAATATACTAGATCAAACAGTACTAACAAAATTAACACCATTTGTACAGCGTTCCACAGTGAAGCAGAGCGGAAAATTCCGAGCCCAAAGCGATGGATGGTTAAATAAGCAAAAAAACCTGCTTGACTAACGACACTAAAAATAAAGCCGACACCAATGTGCCACATCAATACAGCGAGAATTTCCACTATGTCCAATTGCAACAGCAGCTTTTGGTATTCACCCCAATTAAAAATAATTCCTATAATTGCTGCCGTGATTCCCCCGATCGCTAATGTTGTTAAAAATAAACGCACCCATTTACGGCTGTTCACAACTCCATCCTCCATTATTCTCAATTCGATTCGCTTTAAATTTTATCAACGACTTAGGAATAAAGCAAATGCATATTTTTTGGGCGAAAATTCATATTAAGGGTAAGGGACTTTTGCAGAAAGGAGCTTACCTACATGAAAAAAAGCACATTGCTCCTATTATTGAGCTATTTCCTTATCCTTAGCTCTTGTGCTCCTCAAGAAATTAGTTCGCCGCCCCCTGATTACGACGAAACGAAAAAAATGGTCGTTGATATTTTGAAAACAGATGAGGGGAAAAAGGCGATTCAAGAAATCATGACGGATGAAAAAATGAAACAACAGCTCGTCATGGAGCAAACCGTCATTAAAGAAACGCTTCAACAAATACTGACTTCCGAACAAGGAGTGAAATTTTGGGAGAAAGCATTACAAGATCCCAAATTTGCGGAAAGCTTTGCCAAAAGCTTAAAAACGGAGCATGAAAAAACGATCAAAGCGTTGATGAAAGACCCGGAATACCAAGGGATGATGATAGATATTTTGAAAAATCCAGAAATGGAAAAGGCTATGATAGATGTGTTAAAAAGCAAGGAATTTCGCAAACATCTGCAACAAGTCATCACCGAAACGCTGAACAGCCCATTGTTCCAAGCAAAAATTCAAGACATATTAATCAAATCGGCTGAAAACATACAGCAGGAAACGAAAAAACAAGGCGAAGATGAAAAAGGCGGAGAGGGAGAAGAAAGCAGCGGCAATCAGCAAGGACAGGGAGGAAGCTAAAAGGAGAACATCTCATTAGAGATGCTCTCCTTTTTTATTTAATTTAACATTTTTCGATAATTTTACGGGCAATGTCCATATATATTTTTCCAATCGGATGATCCTCGGCATACACCGATGGAGCAAAATCGTCATCATTCCAGTCTGGTTGCTGCAGCGGCAATTGGCCTAATAGTTCCGTTTGCAACTCCTTGGCAAGCTTCTCGCCCCCGCCTTTGCCGAATACATATTCTCTTTCGCCTGTTTTGCGGCTTTCAAAATAGGACATATTCTCAATCACACCGATGATTTCATGCTCGGTACGAAGCGCCATTGCCCCTGCGCGCGCCGCCACAAACGCCGCTGTTGGATGCGGAGTAGTAACGATGATTTCTTTGCACGATGGGAGCATCGTATGGACATCTAACGCCACATCCCCTGTTCCAGGAGGTAAATCCAATAATAGATAGTCTAGGTCGCCCCATTCCACTTCTTTGAAAAAGTTATTTAACATTTTTCCTAACATTGGACCGCGCCAAATAACAGGGGCATTATCTTCGACAAAAAAGGCCATGGAAATGACTTTTACGCCAAAACGTTCCACTGGAATAATTTTATCGCCGCGCACCGTCGGACGTTCGACAATGCCCATCATGTCCGGAACGCTAAACCCATAAATATCGGCATCAATAAGCCCTACCTTTTTGCCAAGACGGGCGAGAGAAACAGCCAAATTGACGGAAACGGTGGACTTTCCGACCCCACCTTTTCCGCTGGCAATCGCAATGTAAGTTGTTTTTGATTGGTTCGCTTCATATTTTTCCACTACTTCCTCAGGAAGCTGTGCAAACCGCAAGCCTACCGAGGCAGCGCCCGCATCCTTTAATAGTTGGACAACCGTTGTTTGCACCCGAAGCTGTTCTGCTGTTCCCGTTTTGGCTAATGCAATTTTGACACTAACATGGTTTTTGTCTTCCTTAATTTTAATTTCTTGGATCGCATTTGTTTCCTTAAACGTTTTGTTTAAAAACGGATCTTTGATGTTTTCAAGCAGCGCTCTAACCTCGTTCTCCGTAAGCATCGATCATCACCAGCCCTTATGTATGTATTGCGTTTCATATTTTTACTATATCATACATAATGATCGCATAGCCATTATGTAAAAAAAAGGAATCCCCTACTCCGGGGGATTTTTTTCATTGGAAAAATATCGCAATACTCCTTTATATATCGAGGCGGCGAGTTTTGTTTGATAATGATCGGAAGCTAAAAGTTCCCTCTCTTCCGGATTGGATAAAAAGCCAACTTCCACGAGCGCGCCAGGTTTTTTTGCATATTTTAACAAATAAACGGTATCAATCATTTTGGCTACACGGTTTGTATTTTCGAGATTACGCCGCAGTTCACTCTGGATAAACCTAGCAAGCCGTTCATTTTCTATCAATGAACCATAATAAAAAGTCTGCGCACCACGCCAACGCGGAGAAGGGATCGCATTGAGATGGATGCTAATAAATAAATCCGCTTCTGATTCATTAATAATGGTGACGCGCTTTCGCAAATCTTCTGTTTTCCGACGGCTGTAGCCGCGCGTGTCTTTATTAGCGAGATCGCTGTCCGTTTCCCTTGTCATCAGCACGAGCGCTCCTTGCTGCTGCAAGTAGTCGCGCAATTTCATCGCCACTTTCAGCGCCACTTCTTCTTCCACCACATCGCCGCCAACCGCTCCGCCATCTGGTCCGCCGTGACCAGGGTCTAAAATGATAATCCTTCCAGATAGCGGAAGATTCCATGATTTTGTTGAAGTGGGATCAGAAAAAAGGTATTGGAAAAAAACAACAATAATTGTAAAACTAATGACGAGAGCACCCAACCATTTCCCTTTCATTGTTTCTCCTCCTGCGTTTCCCCTTCTCTATCTTATATGGGACAAGAGTCAAAAATAGAACTTCTTTTAGTGAAGTTTCAAGCGCCGGCGTTTTTTTCCTTTTTCAAATCCTTCTGTCCACCAATAAATGATATAATGCTCGCATGTATAATAAAGCGATTCGCTTGCCAATCCGTCATCGATATCCCCCCAAAAGCAAAGGAAATCGAATAATGTACCGATCAAATATTTTTCCTCTTGCGCACATCGTCTTCTTACGCTTTCTGCCGGCTCCCCATAATAACCAAACCGGCTGTAGTTGGCACCAAGCAAATACGCTTCTATCGCGATATCGATACATCCTTCCTCAATAACGGATGGGAATAAGCGATACATATGGTAAAAAGGGCCAAAATGTTCAATGACTTTCGTTTTTAACTTTTCTAACGACAGCTCGCGCAACATTTTTCGTTCGTATAGTATTTGTTTTTCCCGTTTTTTCTCCTTAAATGAAGTAATGACATTCATGTTCTTTCACGCTCCTTTAGGATGTAGTTTTTAACGATTCATCCTAAACATGCGTAAAGAAAAAAGATGGGGAAAAGAAAAAAATCCCAGCCGATATGGCTGAGATTTTGTGGAAAAATACGATTAACGTTTGGAGAATTGCGGAGCGCGACGAGCACCCTTGAGACCGTATTTTTTCCGTTCTTTCACGCGAGCATCGCGTGTTAATAATCCTGCGCGTTTTAATACTTGGCGATAATCCGGGTCTACTTGCAATAACGCACGGGCGATGCCGTGGCGAATCGCACCTGCTTGGCCAGCAAATCCGCCGCCTTTTACGTTTACTAATACATCATAATTTCCTAACGTTTCTGTTAACACTAGCGGTTGTTTTACCACTTCGATTAACGCTTCCGTTGGGATATACTCACGAATGTCACGGTTGTTCACGATAATACGTCCGTCGCCTGGAACGAGGCGCACGCGCGCAACAGAGCTTTTGCGACGACCTGTGCCATAATATTGTACCTGTGCCAAAATAATACCCTCCTTTATCGATTATCCGCGAATTTCATAAACTTCTGGTTTTTGCGCTTGATGTGGATGTTCGCTTCCACGATATACGTGCAATTTTTTAAACATTTGACGACCTAGACGGCCTTTTGGAAGCATTCCGCGTACCGCTCTCTCAATCATTTGCTCTGGATAGTTTGTACGCATTTCCAATGCCGTTCTTACTTTTAATCCGCCTGGATGCAAACTATGGCGATAGTACAGTTTTTTCGTTAATTTTTTCCCGGTTAATTCCACTTTATCTGCATTGATCACGATGACATGATCGCCGCAATCTACGTGTGGTGTGAATGTCGGCTTATGTTTGCCGCGCAAAATTGCTGCTACTTCACTTGCAAGGCGTCCTAACGTTTTGCCAGCAGCGTCAACAACGTACCATTTACGTTCTACTTCATTTGGCTTCGCCATGTAAGTTGTACGCATTCTATTCCCTCCTAAAATAAAAAATAAACATGCAATTTACTATAGAATTTATCTCAACACGATTACTTTCCGGGGCTAATCGTGGAAAAATACATACCATATGATATAATATCTCTTTAGCATATCAATGTCAAGAAAATGTTACACCAGGACTAGTTGTCATAATATACTTTCCATAAATACAGTCCTTGAGGCGGAGCAGTCGGGCCAGCATAACGCCGGTCTTTTGCTTCCAAAATAGCGGAAATGCTGTCTGCGCCCCGCTTTCCTTGCCCAACCTCCAAAACAGTCCCGACGATAATCCGCACCATATTATACAAAAATCCGTTGCCAATCAAACGGAATTCCAACATCTCCTGATCGACGGTCACGTCCGCTTGATAAATAGTGCGTATACGATCATCGACGTCGGTTTTTGCGGAACAAAAGCTCGTAAAATCATGTGTCCCCTCGATGAATCGCAACGCCTGTTTCATTGCTTCGATATCCAGTGCATACGGATAATGATAGCAGTAATGACGCAAAAACACATCGCGCTCCTTGGCGTTTCGCACTTTATACCGATATTCTTTTGCCTTGGCAGCAAAACGGGCATGAAAAGAAGCATCTACTTCCTGCACATGTTTAATCACAATATCATCCGGCAATAGAGCATTTAACGCTTTTTTCCATTGTTGGGATGAAAGCGATAAAGCCGTATCGAAATGAATCACTTGCCCGCATGCATGAACACCGGCATCCGTCCTTCCTGAAGCAGTTACACGCACCGTTTGGCCTTTATGCATTTGTGTCAGTACTCTTTCAAGCTCCCCTTGCACCGTGCGCTTGCCAGGCTGAACTTGATAGCCGGAAAAATACGTACCGTCATAGGCAAGCGTACATTTCATCCGTTTATCCATCATTACCTCCTCATTACGAACGTAATACAAACAACACAACGGCCAGCAGCAATACCGCTATTAGAAAAACCGTATCGGTCCATTTCCATACCAACTGGCGAAATTTCGTTCTTCCCTCGCCGCCGCGATAGCCGCGCGCTTCCATCGCGGTTGCCAGTTCTTCAGCGCGCTTAAACGAACTAATAAATAGCGGAACAAGCAGTGATACAATCGCTTTCATTCTTTCCGAAAATCGGCCTCCAGTAAAATCGACGCCGCGGGCTGTTTGTGCTTTCATAATTTTCTCCGTTTCTTCCATTAGCGTCGGGATAAAACGAAGAGAAATAGACATCATTAGTGCCAGTTCATGGACAGGAACACGCATTTTTTTTAGCGGCGCCAGCAGGCTTTCCACTCCGTCAGTCACTTCGATCGGGGTGGTGGTTAAGGTTAATAAAGTAGTAATGATAATAAGCAGTAGAAAACGCAGCGAAATAAAAATTCCTTGCTTGACGCCGCCTTCGTAAATCGAAAAGGAACCGATGTGGTACAGCACATCCCCTTCTTTTGTCATAAAGACATGCAGCAAAAAAGTAAAGACGATAATCCATATAATCGGCTTTAAACCTCTAATCACAAACGATAACGGGATGCGCGACAACGCGAGAAAACCAAATGTAAATACCGTTAATACGGCATACGTAACGCTATTATTCGCTAAAAAGACAATAAATACGTACATAAAGATGATTAACAGTTTAGCACGAGGGTCCATGCGGTGAATGGCGGAATTGCCAGGTACATATTTGCCAATAATCATGCTATTCATCATGAGCGTTCACCTTCGAAAATAATTTTCGCACCGCATCTACTGTTTGTTCGATCGTTAAACATGGGGACGGCAAAGTAATTCCTAACCGTTTTTCCAATTCCAGTTTTAGCCGCACCGTTTCCGGCACGCTGAGACCGATTTTCGCCAAATCATCGCTGTCTTGGAAAATTTGTTCCGGCGTTCCCCTTTTCCATACGGTTCCTTGATGCATGACAATCATATAATCCGCATACATAGCGGCGTCTTCCATGCTATGGGTAACTAACACGGTCGTCAGCTGCTTTTCACGATGAAGGCGGTAGAACATTTCCATGATTTCTTTGCGCCCGCGCGGGTCTAATCCAGCCGTCGGTTCATCTAAAACAATGACATCCGGTTCCATCGCCAGCACCCCGGCAATGGCAACACGGCGCATTTGCCCGCCGCTTAAATCAAACGGCGACTTGTTTAATACATCTTCTGGAAGCCCGACTAGCTTAATTAGCTCTCTTGCCTTCTTTTTTGCTTCCCCCTCAGGTATGCCAAAATTCATCGGCCCGAAACATATATCTTTTTCTACCGTCTCTTCAAATAGCTGATGTTCCGGAAATTGAAAGACGATGCCGACTTTTTTGCGCAGCGGTTTTAAATCTTTTTGGCGTTTTTTACTGGTAATCGTTTGGTTTCCAACCTTTACGGTTCCGCTTGTCGGCTGAAGCAAACCGTTTAGATGCTGAAGCAACGTCGATTTTCCTGAACCAGTATGACCAATAACCGCTACATAAGAACCGCTTTCAATCATGATGTCCACGTCGTATAACGCTCGACGGGCAAACGGTGAGTTGGCATTATATACATGTTCTACCTTTTGGAATATAATGTCCATAATTCTTCTACCAACTCCTCTAACGTAAAGTAGCTTGAAGATAGCGGGATTCCACACTGCTTTAGCCGGTCTCTTACTTTTACCGCAAACGGCAAATCTAAACCAATTCGCTCTAGTTTTGTCCCAAGCGCAAAAATTTGTTTCGGCGTTCCTTCTGTCATTATTTCCCCTTTATTCATGACAATAACGCGGTCGGCCTTAGCAACTTCCTCTAAATCATGGGTAATGGACAACACAGTGATGCGTTGTTTTTTGTTTAAATCACGAACCGTGTCTAATACTTCCTGCCTTCCTTTCGGATCTAGCATCGATGTTGCCTCATCTAAAATGATGAGGTCTGGCCGCAGCGCCAAAATGCCCGCGATTGCCACGCGTTGCTTTTGACCGCCGGAAAGGTGATGCGGCTCATGATGCAAAAACTCTTCCATATGAACTTTCCGAATCGCTTCATGGACTCTTTTGACCATCTCGTCGCGAGGAACCCCGTTGTTTTCCAGAGCAAAAGCGACATCATCTTCTACCGTTGTTCCGACAAACTGATTATCTGGATTTTGGAACACCATGCCGACGCGACGGCGGATTTCCCAAACCGTCTGCTCATCCAGAACGTGGTGAAACAGCTTAATCACACCGCTTTCCGGCTTTAACAATCCGAGCAGCAGCTTAGCAATCGTCGATTTTCCCGACCCGTTGTGTCCGACGATCGCCAGCCACTCCCCCCGCTTCACTTGAAATGTTACATTTTGCACAGCATAATCAGATTGATTTGGATAGCGAAAACATAGCTTTTCGACCGATAAAATGGTTTCTGCCATAATTCCTTCTCCTTGTCTCTTCTATCTCTCATCTCTACTCTACTACAAAAAAGGAAAATAAAAAAAGGGCATAGATCCAGTTCAAAAGAAACTGTCTCGCCCTTGTTAGTCAACAGAACTGCTTTACACTAGTTCAATGATCACCATTGGTGCTCCATCGCCGCGGCGAGGACCAAGTTTCATAATCCGAGTATAACCGCCTTGGCGATCTTGATAACGCGGTGCAATATCGCTGAACAGCTTTTGCAGCGCGTCTTGACCTGTTTCATTGTTTGCTACTTCGTTGCGGATGAATGCTGCCGCTTGACGACGTGCATGCAAATCACCGCGCTTGCCAAGCGTGATCATTTTTTCAACCACTGAGCGCAATTCTTTCGCACGCGCCTCTGTTGTTTCAATACGCTCATTAATGATTAAATCTGTTGCTAAATCGCGAAGCAATGCTTTACGTTGAGCGCTTGTACGTCCTAATTTTCTGTATGACATAAAGTGTCCCTCCTTTTTAACATTTTTGCATGATCTCCGATGCAAAAACCGTTTTCCACTTCATCCCAATGACTTAAGTTACGGGCTTTCGTGGTATATACTTTTGTAACATGAAAATACTAGTTAAACAACGTTAACTAGTCATCTTTCCGCAGGCTAAGTCCGAGTTCAGCCAGCTTCGCTTTTACTTCTTCGAGAGATTTGCGACCAAGATTGCGCACTTTCATCATATCTTCTTCTGTTTTTTGCGTCAGTTCTTGAACCGTGTTGATGCCGGCACGTTTCAAGCAGTTGTAGGAACGGACGGAAAGATCAAGCTCTTCAATAGTCATTTCGAGCACTTTTTCTTTTTGATCTTCTTCTTTTTCCACCATGATTTCCGCATTTTGCGCTTCATCTGTCAGGCTGACGAAAATATTTAAGTGCTCGGTTAAAATTTTCGCACCGAGAGAAATGGCTTCTTTCGGTCCAATGCTTCCATCTGTCCACACATCAATGGTTAACTTATCATAGTCCGTCACTTGTCCGACACGCGTATTCTCTACTTGATAAGAAACGCGTGAAACAGGTGTATAAATCGAATCGATAGGGATAACGCCTATTGGCTGATCCTCGCGCTTGTTGGCCTCAGCTGGAACATACCCACGTCCCCGTTTGGCGGTCATTCTCATGCGCAAACGTCCGCCTTCTGCCAACGTAGCAATATGAAGGTCCGGGTTTAAAATTTCCACATCGCTATCGTGAGTAATATCAGCAGCTGTGACAACTCCTTCACCCTGTACATCAATTTCCAACGTTTTTTCTTCATCGGAATAAATCTTTAACGCTAATTTTTTTATGTTCAAAATGATTGCTGTCACATCTTCTACGACGCCATCAATCGTTGAGAACTCATGCAGTACACCATCTATTTGTACCGATGTCACAGCAGCACCAGGGAGTGAAGATAATAGGATACGACGTAAGGAGTTACCCAAAGTTGTACCATATCCACGCTCAAGCGGTTCGACGACGAATTTGCCGTATTTGGCATCTTCGCTGATTTCAACCGTTTCGATTTTCGGTTTTTCAATTTCAATCATCGATTATTATACCCTCCTTCAAAACGTCGAGACCCCGACCAAACGATACACGCCTAATCGAAATTCCCCCATGAATAAGTTCCCAAATGTGTAAATGGCTAATGTTTTCCCTGTATATAATGATACTTATCATATCCCATTATTGACAAGGATACAAATTCTATACAGGGATATTACACACGGCGACGTTTTGGCGGACGGCATCCATTGTGCGGGATAGGAGTTACGTCTTTAATCGCTGTAATTTCCAATCCAGCTGCTTGCAATGCACGGATCGCTGCCTCACGGCCAGCACCAGGTCCTTTTACGTTTACCTCTACTGTTTTCATTCCATGTTCCATCGAAGCTTTTGCGGCTGCTTCCGCTGCCATTTGCGCCGCAAATGGTGTCGATTTACGGGAACCTTTAAAACCTAACGCTCCAGCGCTGGACCAAGCAATCGTATTTCCGTGAACATCTGTAATCGTTACGATCGTATTGTTAAAAGTGGAACGAATATGAGCAATACCCGTATCAATATTTTTTCTTACACGGCGTTTGCGTGTATTTGTTTTACGTGCCATTCGTGGAATTACCTCCTTTGCTTAATTATTTTTTCTTGTTCGCTACAGTACGGCGTGGACCTTTACGTGTGCGAGCATTGTTTTTCGTATTTTGACCGCGAACTGGCAAGCCGCGACGGTGGCGAAGGCCACGATAGCATCCGATCTCCATTAAACGTTTAATATTTAACGATACTTCGCGACGAAGATCTCCTTCCACTTTCAAGCGGCCGACGATCTCGCGAATTCTTCCTAATTCTTCTTCTGTCAAGTCACGAACGCGTGTATCTTCGGAAACGCCTGCTTCTTTCAAGATTTTTTGTGCGGTTGGTTTGCCGATTCCGTAGATATATGTTAACGAAATGACTACACGTTTGTCACGAGGAATATCTACACCTGCAATACGTGCCATATTGTACACCTCCTTAAAGATTACCCTTGTCGTTGTTTATGTTTTGGATTTTCGCAAATCACCATAACTTTACCACGTCTACGAATAACTTTGCATTTTTCGCAAATAGGTTTTACAGATGGTCTTACTTTCATGTCTTTTACCTCCCTGTCAAACGGAGTGCTTTCATTATTTATAACGATACGTGATTCGACCGCGTGTCAAATCATACGGAGATAATTCTACCGTAACTTTATCTCCAGGTAAAATCCGAATGAAATGCATGCGAATTTTACCAGAAACATGCGCCAATACAGTATGACCATTTTCTAATTCTACACGAAACATCGCGTTTGGCAATGTTTCGACTACAGTACCTTCCACTTCAATTACATCGTCCTTAGCCATCGAGCGGCTCTCCCTCCTTCGAATGAGTAACATAGTGTTACGAAAAACTGAATGAACACCATATTCGCCAACAGCTCTACAATCCGTGTCCATCATGATTATATTAGAGGGTTGTCAAAATTTCATAGCCATTTTCTGTAATGGCGATCGTATGCTCAAAATGGGCACACATCTTTCCGTCTACTGTAACGACGGTCCAGTTATCAGCAAGTGTTTTTACATAGCGGCTGCCCGCATTGACCATCGGTTCAATACACAACGTCATTCCTGGTTTTAAACGCGGTCCTTTATTCGGCGGACCATAATGCGGAATTTGCGGGTCTTCATGTAAGTCTTGACCAATTCCATGTCCAACATACTCGCGAACAATCGAAAAATGATGAGATTCCACATATGTTTGAATCGCGTGCGAAATATTGGACAAACGAGCACCTGGTTTTGCTTCCTCTAATCCTATATATAAGGATTTTTCCGTTACTTCAAGAAGTTTTTTCGTTTCTTCTGCAATTTCTCCAACAGGATACGTCCATGCAGAGTCAGCATGATAACCATTATATTGGGCCCCGACATCAATGCTAATAATATCGCCTTCTTTTAATACCCGGTCGCCAGGAATTCCGTGAACAAGCTCTTCATTGACAGAAGCGCAAATGCTTCCTGGAAATCCGTTGTATCCTTTAAACGAAGGAATGGCACCGTATTGGCGTATCACTTTTTCAGCAATCGCATCTAACTCTTTCGTTGTAATCCCAGGACGAATATGTTTTTCTAACTCTTTTCGGGTCAGCGCCACGATTTTCCCGGCCTCGCGCATGATTTCAATTTCACGCGGAGTTTTGCAAATAATCATTATTGTAATCCTCCGAGAAGCTCACGAATATCGGCGAATACTTTTTCAATATCTTGCTGTCCGTTGATGTGGCGTAGGTATCCTTTTTTCTCGTAAAAATCCAGCAGCGGCTGCGTTTGTTTGACGTTTACTTCGAGCCGGTTGGCTACCGTCTCTTCGTTATCATCGGCGCGTTGGTATAGTTCGCCGCCGCATTTATCGCAAACGCCTGGCTTTGCCGGCGGATTAAATACTAGATGGTACGTTGCGCCACAATTTTTGCAAATTCTTCTTCCTGTCAGCCGTTCCATTAAAATATCTTTATCTACATGAATATGAATGACATAATCAATCGAGCGGTTTAATTCGGCAAGAATGTTTTCTAACGCTTCCGCTTGGGCAACCGTCCGTGGGAATCCGTCTAGCAAAAACCCTTTTTGACAATCGTCTTTGCTTAAACGTTCGCGAACGATGCCGATGGTTACTTCATCCGGAACAAGATCGCCGCGATCCATATATTCTTTTGCTTGCAATCCTAATGGTGTCCCCTCTTTAATGGCCGCACGGAACATATCACCAGTGGAAATATGCGGAATTCCGTATGTTTCAACAATTTTTTCCGCTTGAGTACCTTTTCCGGCACCAGGCAAACCCATTAGTACTAAATTCATCCTCGCTCCCCCTCAGCTCTAAGAGGCAAGAGGCGGTTGCTCCTAACCTCTTTATTTAATAAAACCTCGATAGTGACGTTTCACAAGCTGGCTTTCTAGCTGTTTCATTGTCTCGAGTGCAACACCGACGACAATGAGCAAACTGGTCCCGCCGATACGAGCGGAAGGCGGTAAATTAGCAAAATTGACAAAGAACACAGGAAGAATCGCGATTGCTGCTAAGAATATCGATCCGACAAAGGTAAGCCGGTATAAAATTTTGGTGACATACTCCTGTGTATTTTTCCCTGGACGTATCCCTGGGATATAACCACCTTGTTTTTTCAAGTTGTCCGCCATTTGTTCAGGATTGACTTGAACAAAGGCATAGAAATACGTAAAGGCGATAATTAATAGCACGTAAATGACCATACCAACTGGGTGTGCATAGTCAAATGTTTTTCGAATCCACAATGTTACATCATTCGATCCAAAGAACGATGCAATTGTCGGTGGAGCAATAAGAAACGACACAGCAAAAATCACTGGAATAACTCCCGCTGGATTGACTTTCAGCGGCAAATGGGTGGAATGCCCGCCAACTGGGCTCCGTCCTTCCAGTCGTTTAGCATATTGAATCGGAATTTTCCGTAATGCTTGTTGGATGTAAATAACGCCAACGATAACGGCAACTACCGCTAACGCAACAAGCAGAAGCTTCACAATACGCAAAAACAAATCTTCGCCAACATTTTCAAATTGCTGCGCGTAAATTTGGTTGAGCACAGCAGGGATACCGGAAACGATCCCAGCAAAAATAATAATCGAAATGCCGTTTCCTACACCTTTGGCAGTGATTTGTTCACCAAGCCACATAAGAAATGCCGTTCCGGCTGTTAAAACCGTTGCGATTAATAAATAGGTTGGTATGCCAGGGTCTTTTATGAGCGCTCCTGACGCCATACGGTTAAAACCATACGACATTCCAAGCGCCTGAATAAAACCTAAAACGATCGTAAAATAGCGGGTAAACTGAGCTAATTTACGTCGTCCAACCTCACCTTGTTTTGACCACTCCGTAAATTTAGGAACAACATCCATCTGCAGCAGTTGTACGATGATGGATGCTGTAATATATGGCATGACGCCCATCGCAAAAATGGAGAAGTTTTTCAATGCCCCGCCGCCGAATATGTTGAGAACGCCAAAAGCGTTTAGCTGATCCTGCACTTTTAAGACGTCCGCATTCACATTCGGAACGGGGATAAATGTTCCAATTCGGAACACAACGAGCATAAGAAGAGTAAAGATAATTTTTTTTCTTATATCACCGACGCGCATAAAGTTGGAGATTGTCCGAAACATTAAATCACCTCAGTTTTACCGCCAGCAGCTTCGATTGCCTCTTTCGCCGAAGAGGAGAATTTGTGAGCTTTTACCGTTAATTTTTTCTCAATTTGTCCTTTGCCTAAAATTTTCACGCCCGATTTTAATTTGCTGATAACTCCTGTTTCAAGCAGCAACTCAGGTGTTACTTCTGTTCCGTCTTCAAAACGATTTAATTTATCAAGGTTGACAATCGCATATTCTTTACGATTGATGTTGGTAAAACCGCGTTTTGGAAGACGACGGAATAAAGGAGTTTGACCACCTTCAAAACCAATTCGTACCCCACCGCCAGAGCGGGCGTTTTGACCTTTTTGACCTCTGCCGGACGTTTTGCCGTTACCAGAACCAATACCGCGACCGACACGATTACGTTCTTTCCGGGAACCCGGCGCTGGTTGTAATTCATGAAGTTTCATGGCGAAGCACCTCCTTATGATCGTTATTCTTCAATTTCTTTTACTTGGACAAGGTGTGCAACTTTGTTAATCATCCCGCGAATCGCAGGATTATCGTTATGAATGACAGTTTGATGCATTTTCCGTAAGCCTAATGTTTTAACGGTAATCCGTTGATCTTCCGGACGACCGATAACGCTGCGAGTGAGGGTAATCGCTAATTTTTTTGCCACTGTATTTCCCTCCTTATCCTAACAGTTCCTCAACTGTTTTGCCGCGCAATCTCGCTACATCTTCAGCACGTTTTAATTGTTTTAATCCGTCCACTGTAGCGCGCACCATGTTTACTGGCGTGTTTGAACCGATCGATTTGGAAAGAATATCGCTGATACCTGCTAACTCCAATACGGCACGTGCCGGACCACCGGCGATAACCCCTGTACCTTCGGATGCAGGTTTTAAAATGATTTTTCCGGCGCCAAAATGGCCGATCACTTCGTGAGGGATCGTTGTGCCAACCATCGGCACTTCAATTAAATTTTTCTTTGCATCTTCAATCGCTTTGCGAATCGCATCCGGAACTTCTTGTGCTTTCCCTGTACCAAAACCGACATGACCGTTTTTATCGCCGACAACGACTAATGCAGAAAAGCGTAAACGACGTCCACCTTTTACTACTTTTGCAACACGGTTCACCGCTACTACGCGCTCTTCGAGTTCAAGTTTATTTGGATCGATACGACGCATCTTTGTCCCTCCTTTATGATTAAAATTCCAAGCCAGCTTCACGAGCAGCATCGGCAAGTGCTTTTACCCGTCCATGGTATAAGTATCCGCCGCGGTCAAATACCACTTTTTTAATACCTTTTTCCAATGCCCGTTTTGCTACTAATTCACCGACTTTTTTAGCCGCTTCAATATTTCCAGTCGATTCTAAGTCAAATTCTTTATCTAATGTAGAAGCGCTGACAATCGTTACTGCTTTCATGTCATCAATAATTTGCGCATAAATGTGTTTATTGGAACGGAACACATTTAAGCGTGGACGTTCAGCAGTTCCAAATATTTTTTTACGAACGCGTGCGTGTCTTCTTTTACGAACTGCGTTTCTATCAACTTTCGTGATCATTTATGTCACTCCTTTCATTTCGCTAAGCCGCGTTATTTACCAGTTTTACCTTCTTTAAGACGTATAACTTCACCTTCGTAGCGAATTCCTTTACCTTTGTATGGCTCAGGTGGACGCACTGCGCGAATGTTCGCAGCAAGTTCGCCAACACGTTGTTTATCTGCACCTTTTACAATGATTTTTGTTTGCGAAGGAACTTCAATTTCTAATCCTTCTTCCGGTTCCATTTCTACCGGATGAGAATAACCGACGCTAAGGACAAGTTTTTTGCCTTGTTTCGCCGCACGGTATCCGACACCAACGAGCTCGAGCGCTTTTTCGTATCCTTTCGATACGCCTTCTACCATGTTTGCAAGCAAGCTGCGAGTTGTACCATGAAGCGCACGATGATGTTTCTCGTCGCTTGGGCGAGTAACTGTGATCACATTATCTTCTACTTTGATTGTCATATCTGGATGAAAAGTGCGAGTTAATTCACCTTTTGGCCCTTTTACTGTAACGGTATTGCCGTTCACCGTTACTGTTACACCAGAAGGAATTTCAATTGGCTTTTTACCGACACGTGACATGTACAAACACCTCCATTCTTAACAAAATGAATTACCATACGTATGCGATTACTTCGCCGCCAGTTCCTTTTTGACGTGCTTCTTTATCCGTTAAAATGCCTTGCGATGTAGAAAGAATTGCGATTCCTAATCCGTTCAATACACGAGGCACTTCATGGGCTTTAACATAAACGCGCAAACCTGGTTTGCTGATGCGTTTTAAGCCAGTGATTACACGTTCGTTATTTGGACCGTATTTTAAGAAAATGCGAAGAATGCCTTGCTTGTTGTCTTCAATGTATTCGTAATCACGAATAAAGCCTTCGCGTTTTAAAATTTCCGCGATTTCACGTTTCATTTTCGAAGCCGGCACTTCAAGCTTCTCGTGACGTACCATGTTCGCATTACGAATGCGAGTAAGCATATCTGCAATTGGATCTGTCATCACCATTATGTTTTACCTCCTTCCCAATTCATGGGTTTATTACCAGCTTGCTTTTTTAATACCTGGAAGTTGACCTTTATATGCTAGTTCACGGAAACAAATACGGCAAAGTTTAAATTTGCGATAAACGGAATGCGGACGGCCGCAGCGTTCGCAGCGGGTATACGCTCTTACTTTAAACTTTGGCGTACGTTTTTGTTTCGCGATCATTGATTTTTTAGCCACGATTTCGCCTCCCTTGCTTTACGGATGGGATTCATTATTTTTGGAATGGCATGCCGAGCAATGTTAAAAGTTCACGTGCTTCTTCGTCCGTGTTGGCTGTCGTAACAATGACGATATCCATACCGCGCACTTTATTGACTTTATCATAGTCGATCTCAGGGAAAATTAATTGTTCTTTAATTCCTAGCGTGTAGTTGCCGCGGCCATCAAACGATTTTTTCGATACGCCCCGGAAGTCACGGACGCGTGGAAGCGATACGGAAATCAGTTTATCTAAAAACTCATACATGCGTTCTCCGCGCAATGTTACTTTCGCGCCGATCGGCATTCCTGCACGAAGGCGGAAACCAGCAATTGATTTTTTCGCGCGAGTTACAACTGGTTTTTGACCAGCGATTAATGTTAATTCTTCTACTGCGTTGTCAAGTGCTTTCGGATTTTGTACTGCATCGCCAACACCCATGTTGATGACAATTTTTTCAATTTTTGGGACTTGCATTATAGATTTATAGTTAAACTTGCTCATAAGAGCAGGTACCACTTCATTTACATATTTCTCTTTCAGGCGGTTCATAAGAGTACCTCCTTTCTGACATCACGATTATTTATCTAAAATCTCACCGGATTTTTTCGCATAACGTACTTTTTTGCCGTCGACAATCTTATATCCAACGCGGGTTGGAGTCCCCGTTTTTGGATCTAAAGGCATTACTTTCGATACGTGAATTGGTGCCTCTTTTGTAATAATACCGCCTTGTGGATTTGCTTGTGATGGTTTCGCATGTTTTTTGACGATATTGACACCTTCAACAATCACGCGGTTTTTCTTAGGAAATGCCGCCAGAATAACGCCTTGTTTTCCTTTATCTTTACCGGAGATTACTTGTACTTTATCACCTTTTTTTACATGCATTGCAGTTCGCACCTCCTTAAAAGGCTTTTCCTGTCCGTTAAATTACTTCTGGAGCTAAGGAAATGATTTTCATAAAGTCTTTATCGCGCAATTCACGAGCGACTGGTCCGAAAATACGCGTACCGCGCGGGCTTTTGTCATCGCGAATGATGACGCAAGCATTTTCGTCAAAGCGAATGTAAGAACCATCCGAACGGCGAACACCGCGTTTTGTACGGACAACCACTGCTTTTACGACTTGACCTTTTTTAACAACGCCACCTGGTGTCGCATCCTTGACCGTCACAACAACGACATCGCCAATGTTTGCGTAGCGGCGACCAGAACCACCTAAAACTTTAATAACAAGCACTTCCCGTGCACCTGAGTTATCAGCTACTTTTAAACGAGATTCTTGTTGAATCATCGACGAAACCTCCTTTCGGAATTATATCACCGAACCAAACCTTGTGATGATTAAACAATAACTGCTTTTTCAACAATTTCCACTAAACGGAAACGTTTTGTTGCCGAAAGTGGGCGAGTTTCCATAATTTTTACGATATCGCCAACTTTTGCAATGTTATTTTCGTCATGCGCTTTATATTTTTTCGAATATTTCACGCGTTTGCCGTAAAGCGGATGCTTTTTGTATGTCTCAACAAGAACGGTAATCGTTTTGTCCATTTTGTCGGATACAACGCGGCCTACGTATACTTTGCGTTGATTGCGTTCACTCATGTCGCAAACCTCCTCTCAAATTATTTATTGGCAGCGATCTCTCTTTCACGGATGATCGTTTTCATGCGTGCGATATCTTTACGTACTTGGCGAATGCGTGCTGTGTTTTCTAATTGTCCTGTTGCTAATTGGAAGCGAAGGTTGAATAACTCTTCTTTTAATGCTTTAATTTTTTGTTCAATTTCGGCAGTGGTAAGATCACGAATTTCCTTAGCTTTCATTTGCTTCACCACCAATTTCTTCGCGTTTTACGAATTTGCATTTAATCGGAAGTTTGTGAGAAGCAAGACGCAATGCTTCACGCGCTACTTCCTCCGAAACACCGCCAATTTCAAACATTACTTTACCTGGTTTAACGACAGCTACCCAACCTTCAGGAGCACCTTTACCGGAACCCATCCGCACTTCCAACGGTTTTGCTGTATATGGTTTAGAAGGGAAAATTTTAATCCACACTTTACCGCCACGTCTCATATAACGAGTCATCGCACGACGAGCTGCCTCGATTTGACGGTTGGTAATCCAAGCGGATTCCAACGCTTGCAATCCGTATTCACCAAAATGTACTTCCGTGCCGCCTTTTGCGCGACCTTTCATGCGTCCGCGATGTTCACGGCGATATTTTACGCGTTTTGGCATTAACATAATTATTTTCCTCCTTCCTCAGTTTTCTTTTTTGTCGGAAGGACCTCTCCACGATAAATCCATACTTTTACGCCGATTTTTCCGTATGTTGTATCCGCTTCTGCCGTTCCATAATCGATGTCAGCGCGAAGTGTATGGAGTGGAACAGTTCCTTCGCTGTAATGTTCCGAACGAGCGATATCAGCACCGCCGAGACGACCAGATACCATCGTTTTAATCCCTTTTGCACCTGCGCGCATAGCACGTTGAATGGCTTGTTTTTGCGCACGACGGAACGAAACGCGGTTTTCAAGTTGACGCGCAATGTTTTCCGCAACAAGTTTCGCATCTAAATCTGGTTTTTTGATTTCAACGATGTTAATGTGAACGCGTTTACCAGTTAATTGCGTTAACGCTTTACGGAGCGCTTCTACCTCCGAGCCGCCCTTACCGATGACCATGCCTGGTTTAGCCGTATGAATCGTAACATTAACACGGTTTGCCGCACGTTCGATTTCAATGCGAGATACTGCAGCATCTTGCAAACGTTTATTAATATACTCACGGATTTTTAGATCCTCATGCAAAAGGTCCGCATAATCTTTTTCAGCGTACCATCTAGAGTCCCAGTCACGAATAATGCCGATGCGGAGACCGACCGGATTCACCTTTTGACCCACTTATTATCCCTCCTTCTTTTCTGAAACAACGATGGTGATATGGCTTGTGCGTTTATTAATCGCGCTTGCACGTCCCATTGCGCGCGGACGGAAACGTTTCAGCGTTGGACCTTCGTCCACATATGCTTCCGTAATGACTAGTTTGTTCACGTCCATGTCATAGTTATGTTCAGCGTTTGCCACTGCGGATTTTAGCACTTTTTCAATAATCGGAGAAGCAGCTTTTGGTGTGTGGCGAAGAATGGCAACTGCCTCACCAACTTCTTTTCCTCGAATTAAATCAATCACTAAACGTGCTTTACGAGGAGCAATACGCACTGTTCTTGCGACAGCTTTAGCTTGCATGTGTTGGACCTCCTCTCATTAACGTTTTGTTTTCTTATCGTCGCCAGCATGGCCTCGGAACGTACGCGTCGGTGCGAACTCGCCAAGTTTGTGTCCGACCATGTCTTCTGTAATATAAACTGGTACATGCTTGCGTCCATCATATACGGCGATCGTATGACCAACAAATTGCGGGAAAATTGTGGAACGACGAGACCATGTTTTAATCACTTGTTTTTGTCCAGTTTCATTTAATTTTTCGATTTTTTTCATTAAATGCTCATCACAAAACGGACCTTTTTTTAAGCTGCGACCCATAAATGAACCTCCCTTCGTGATTGTGCTACGGTTCTTAAGAACCGTAGTTCAACCCCGTTATTTTTTACGACGGCGGATAATGAATTTATCCGATTTATTTTTCTTTTTGCGTGTTTTAAAGCCAAGTGTTGGTTTGCCCCAAGGAGTCATTGGTGATTTGCGTCCGATTGGCGCTTTACCTTCACCACCACCGTGTGGGTGATCAACAGGGTTCATAACCGAACCGCGAACCGTTGGACGAATACCTAACCAACGAGCACGACCTGCTTTACCGATGTTGACCAGTTCATGCTGTTCGTTACCTACTTCACCAACCGTTGCCCGGCAAGTACCTAAAATCATGCGCACTTCGCCAGATGCAAGACGAATGATGACATATTTTCCTTCTTTCCCAAGCACTTGTGCGGATGTACCAGCTGCACGAACTAACTGTCCGCCTCTTCCTGGTTTCAGCTCGATATTGTGCACAAGCGTACCAACTGGAATGTTTTCAAGCGGCAATGCATTGCCGACTTTGATGTCTGCATCTGGTCCAGACATAATTTCCATGCCTACTTTAAGGTTTTTCGGTGCAATAATATAACGTTTTTCACCGTCTGCATAGTGAATTAACGCGATGTTTGCGGAACGGTTTGGATCGTACTCGATTGTAGCAACGCGGCCTGGAATTCCATCTTTGTCGCGTTTAAAGTCAATGATACGGTATTGACGTTTATGACCGCCGCCTTGATGGCGTACTGTAATTTTCCCTTGGTTGTTGCGACCCGCTTTTTTCTTTAATGGCGCGAGCAGCGATTTTTCCGGCTGATCTGTTGTGATTTCTGAAAAATCAAGCACTGTCATGCCACGACGACCGTTGGATGTCGGTTTATATTTTTTAATCGCCATGTTGGTTTCCCTCCTTCGCTTTTAAACTTATACTTCGAACAGTTCGATATCTTTGCTGTCTGGCGTTAACGTTACAATCGCTTTGCGGCGACGGTTTGTATAACCGCTGTAACGGCCAACGCGTTTAAATTTTCCTTTATAGTTCATAATGTTGACTTTCTCTACTTTTACGCCAAAGATTTTTTCAACAGCGTCTTTTACTTCAGTTTTATTAGCTTTTACATCTACTTCAAACGTGTATTTTTTTTGCGCTGTTAAATTCATCGTGTTTTCCGTGATGATGGGGCGCTTAATAATATCGCGAGGATCTTTCATTATGCAAGCACCTCCTCTACTTTCTCCACGGCCGCTTTCGTGATTACGAGCTTATCATGGTTTAGCACATCAAGAACGTTAATGCCGTTCGCTGTAACCACCGTAACGCCTGGAATATTGCGCGCAGATAGTGCAACATTTTCGTTCACATCATCGGTTACAATTAGCGCTTTGCGATCAACAGAAAGATTATTTAAGATTTTCGCCATTTCTTTTGTTTTTGGCGCTTCTAATGTTAAGCTGTCTAAAACAACAATGTTGTTTTCGAGAACTTTAGAAGATAATGCCGATTTAATTGCTAAGCGACGGACTTTTTTCGGCAACTTATAGCTGTAGCTGCGCGGAACTGGACCAAATACTGTACCACCACCCCGCCATTGTGGAGCGCGAATCGAACCTTGACGAGCGCGACCTGTTCCTTTTTGGCGCCATGGTTTGCGGCCGCCGCCACTTACTTCCGCACGATTTTTTGTTTTATGCGTTCCTTGACGCAACGAAGCACGTTGCATAATGACCGCTTCGAATAACACATATTTATTTGGCTCAATACCAAAAACGGAATCGTTCAGTTCAATTTCACCGATTGTTTCTCCGTTCTGGTTATACAATGCTACTTTTGGCATTGGATAGTTCCTCCTTTCCTAGCAAAATGTTATTTTGCTTTCGCTTTTACTGCGCTTTTTACGATCACTAAACCTTTTCTTGGACCAGGTACGTTTCCTTTGATAAGAAGAAGGTTGCGTTCCGGATCCACTTTCACGATTTTCAAGTTTTGGATCGTTACACGTTCGCCACCCATGCGGCCTGGCAATTCTTTCGATTTAAATACGCGGTTTGGCGCAATCGCACCCATCGAACCTGGACGGCGATGATAACGAGAACCGTGTGCCATTGGTCCGCGAGATTGACCATGACGTTTGATCGCACCTTGGAATCCTTTCCCTTTTGAAATTCCAGTCACATCGACAATATCGCCTTCAGAAAAAATATCTACTTTGACTTCCTGACCAACTTCATATTCATCAATATTTGCGCCGCGGATTTCGCGGATGAAGCGCTTAGGTGCAGTATTCGCTTTCGCAGCGTGGCCGATTTGCGGCTTATTGGCGCGTTTTTCGCTTAAATCCTCAAAACCTAATTGGATTGCCTCATAACCGTCTTTTTCCATCGTTTTCTTTTGCAATACCACGTTTGGAGCTGCTTCAATGACGGTTACAGGAATTAAATCGCCGTTTTCCGCGAATACTTGCGTCATACCGATTTTTCTCCCTAAGATTCCTTTGGTCATTCGTCACACCTCCTGTTTAATTAAAGTTTAATTTCAATATCAACGCCAGATGGCAAATCAAGGCGCATTAAAGAATCTACTGTTTGTGGAGTAGGGTTTACGATATCGATCAAGCGTTTGTGTGTACGCATTTCGAATTGTTCACGAGAATCTTTGTACTTGTGAACAGCGCGCAAAATCGTATAAACAGTTCTTTCCGTTGGCAACGGAATCGGACCGGATACTTTTGCGCCGGAACGTTTTGCTGTTTCTACGATTTTTTCCGCAGATTGATCAAGAATTCGATGATCGTAAGCTTTTAAACGGATACGAATTTTTTCTTTTGCCATTGTTTTCCCTCCTTCTTCGCCTATTTTCAAAATAGACATTCTCCATGGAAATTTCCTGCACACTCGCCATGGCAAAGCGACCGGGTGTGTCAGCAACCTTCCACTTCATCGCAGTCAAAGCGGTCAAAGACCAACATTGTATATTATACAGATATGTAAACGAGATTGCAAGCTATTTCTTCGTTTTTCTACGCACTTCTTAATTATACATAGCCAACTGTCCATTTTCAACCTGTCGAAAAATTACATAAAAAAGAAAAGCAGGTTTGCCGATCAGCAAACCTGCTTGTTTTCGAGATAGGACGCAAGCGCCATTATTCGATGATTTCAGATACAGAACCTGCGCCTACTGTACGTCCGCCTTCACGGATCGAGAATTTTGTACCTTCTTCGATCGCGATTGGCGCGATTAATTCTACAGTCATTTCAACGTTGTCGCCAGGCATAACCATTTCTACGCCTTCTGGAAGCGTGATGATACCTGTAACGTCTGTTGTACGGAAGTAGAATTGTGGACGGTAGTTAGAGAAGAATGGAGTATGACGTCCACCTTCTTCTTTTGTTAAAACGTAAACTTGTGCTTTAAATTTTGTATGTGGTGTGATAGAGCCTGGTTTCGCAAGTACTTGACCGCGTTCTACTTCATCACGAGATACCCCGCGAAGAAGCGCACCGATGTTGTCACCAGCTTCTGCTTGGTCAAGAAGTTTGCGGAACATTTCTACACCAGTAACTGTTGTAGATTTTGGCTCGTCAGCAAGACCAACGATTTCTACCGCGTCACCAACTTTTAACGTACCGCGTTCTACACGGCCAGTTGCTACCGTACCACGGCCAGTGATCGAGAATACGTCTTCAATTGGCATCATGAATGGTTTGTCGATTTCACGTTGCGGAGTTGGAATGTATTCGTCAACCGCGTTCATCAATTCAATGATTTTTGCTTCCCATTCAGGATCGCCTTCAAGCGCTTTTAATGCAGAACCTTTGATAACAGGTACTTCATCGCCAGGGAAGTCATATTCAGATAATAGATCGCGAACTTCCATTTCAACTAGTTCTAACAATTCTTCATCGTCTACCATGTCGCATTTGTTTAAGAATACAACGATGTATGGTACACCTACTTGGCGAGAAAGAAGAATGTGTTCGCGAGTTTGCGGCATTGGGCCGTCAGCTGCAGATACAACAAGGATTGCGCCGTCCATTTGCGCTGCACCTGTGATCATGTTTTTCACGTAGTCTGCGTGGCCAGGGCAGTCAACGTGCGCATAGTGACGAGCGTCAGTTTCATACTCAACGTGCGCAGTAGAGATTGTGATACCGCGTTCACGTTCTTCTGGAGCTGCGTCGATTTGGTCATAAGCACGAGCTTCTGCTTTACCTTGCTTAGCAAGAACCGTTGTAATCGCAGCAGTCAACGTCGTTTTACCATGGTCAACGTGGCCGATAGTACCAATGTTGACGTGTGGTTTCGTACGTTCGAATTTCGCTTTAGCCATGAGAAATATCCTCCTTAAAATTAGAATATAATTTTTATATGGTTATATAAATTATAGGATGCCTGGGAACAAATACAGATTGTATTTGTTCCCAAGTTTCTTACATAAGTATTTATAGCGAAACTATGCAGAGAAATCAATTATTCACCTTTATTTTTTTTGATGATTTCGTCTGCAATGTTTTTCGGAACTTCTTCATAGTGGTCAAATACCATCGAGAACGTTCCGCGTCCTTGTGTATTAGAACGTAGCGAAGTAGCATATCCAAACATTTCCGAAAGCGGAACCATCGCGCGGACGACTTGTGCATTACCGCGGGCTTCCATTCCTTCAACGCGGCCGCGGCGAGAAGTGATGTCGCCCATAATATCGCCAAGATATTCTTCTGGAATAACTACTTCGACTTTCATGATTGGCTCAAGCAGTACAGGGTCACATTTAGTCGCAGCGTTTTTCAATGCTAAAGAAGCTGCGATTTTGAACGCCATTTCACTCGAGTCGACATCATGGTAAGAACCATCAAATAGTTTCGCTTTAATGTCGACCACTGGATATCCGGCAAGAACCCCGTTTTGCATTGCTTCTTCAAGACCTGCTTGGACTGCCGGTATATATTCTTTCGGAACAACCCCACCGACAATCGCATTTTCAAATTCGAACCCTTTTCCGCGTTCGTTTGGCGAGAATTCGATCCAAACGTGACCGTATTGACCACGACCACCAGATTGACGGATAAATTTTCCTTCGACTTGCGCCGATTGGCGGAACGTTTCACGGTATGCAACTTGTGGAGCACCAACATTCGCTTCCACTTTGAATTCACGGCGCATACGGTCAACGATGATGTCTAGGTGGAGCTCACCCATACCAGAAATGATCGTTTGGCCAGTTTCTGGATCTGTATGAGCGCGGAATGTCGGGTCTTCTTCTTGTAACTTTTGCAATGCTTGGCTCATTTTATCTTGGTCTGCTTTGGATTTCGGTTCAATTGCTACCGAAATAACTGGTTCTGGGAATTCCATTGATTCTAATACAACAAGGCTCTTTTCATCACATAGAGTATCGCCTGTTGTTGTATCTTTTAAACCTACAGCTGCCGCGATGTCACCGGCATATACTGTCGAAATTTCTTGACGGTGGTTCGCATGCATTTGTAGGAGACGACCGATACGTTCGCGTTTGCGTTTCGTCGAGTTCATAACATATGAACCAGAATCAAGCGTGCCAGAGTACACACGGAAGAACGTTAATTTACCAACATAAGGGTCTGTCATAATTTTAAATGCCAACGCCGCAAATGGAGCGTCGTCTTTTGCTTCACGAACAACTTCTTCTTCCGTATCCGGTACGACCCCTTTAATTGGCGGAATATCGACTGGAGACGGCAAATAATCTACGACCCCATCTAACAGCAATTGAACACCTTTGTTTTTAAATGCGGAGCCGCAGAATACAGGGAAGAATTCTACGCTGATCGTCGCTTTGCGAATCGCTGCTTTTAATTCTTCTTTTGTAATTTCTTCCCCTTCTAAATATTTCATCATCAGTTCTTCATCTAATTCGGCAACCGCTTCAACAAGCTTGTTATGATATTCTTCCGCCATATCGCGGTAGTCTTCCGGAATTTCAATGCGCTCAATATTTTTGCCAAGTTCATCATGATAATGGTAAGCGCACATTTCGACAAGGTCAATAATGCCGGAGAATTGGTCTTCCGCGCCGATTGGCAATTGCACTGGATGCGCGTTTGCTTGCAAGCGGTCATGAAGCGTTTTTACAGCATATAGGAAGTCCGCGCCGATTTTATCCATTTTGTTGACGAATACAATACGTGGAACTCCGTATGTAGTCGCTTGGCGCCAGACTGTTTCCGTTTGCGGTTCTACACCGGATTGCGCGTCAAGAACAGTAATCGCACCGTCAAGCACGCGAAGGGAACGCTCTACCTCTACCGTAAAGTCTACGTGCCCTGGCGTATCGATAATATTGATACGATGACCTTTCCATTGCGCTGTTGTCGCCGCAGACGTAATCGTAATCCCGCGCTCTTGTTCTTGCTCCATCCAGTCCATTGTAGCCGCGCCTTCATGGACTTCACCGATTTTATGAACACGTCCTGTGTAGAACAAGATGCGCTCTGTTGTTGTTGTCTTACCGGCGTCAATGTGCGCCATAATCCCAATGTTTCGAGTGTTTTCTAAGGAGAACTCTCTTGCCATGGTGGTTATTTTCTCCTTCCTTCAAATAAGTATCATGTATAATAATCAAGCCAATATAAAACAATACAAAATCATAATATAGGAATATAGGTGAATAGGCGGCAAGCTGATTTTGCCACCATCACCTATTTCCTTAATGCAGATCGTTAACCGATGATTACCAACGATAATGTGCAAACGCTTTGTTTGCCTCCGCCATTTTGTGCGTATCTTCGCGTTTTTTCACCGCTGCACCAGTGTTGTTGGCCGCGTCCATAATTTCATTCGCAAGACGCTCTTCCATCGTTTTTTCGCCGCGAAGACGGGAATATTGCACTAACCAACGGAGCCCTAACGACACACGGCGATCTGGACGAACCTCAACAGGAACTTGGTAGTTTGCCCCACCGACGCGGCGTGCGCGAACCTCCAAAACAGGCATAACATTTTTTAATGCTTGTTCAAATACTTCCATAGGATCTTTACCCGTACGTTCGCGGATAATATCAAATGCCGTGTAAAGAATTTTTTGCGCTTTTGATTTTTTTCCGTCTACCATAATTTTATTGATTAGACGGGTTACTAGTTTCGAATTGTAAATTGGGTCTGGTAGTACGTCTCGTTTTGCAACTGGACCTCTACGTGGCATAGTTTTTCCTCCTTTCAGTAAAAAATCCGATTTACTTTATTATTTTTTCGATTCTTTTGGTTTTTTCGCACCGTATTTCGAACGTCCTTGCATACGGTTTGCCACACCTGCTGTATCGAGGGCACCACGAATGATGTGATAACGTACCCCTGGCAAGTCTTTTACACGTCCGCCACGAATTAATACAACGCTGTGTTCTTGCAAGTTGTGGCCGATACCAGGGATGTAAGCCGTTACCTCAATACCGTTCGATAAACGAACACGCGCATATTTACGAAGCGCAGAGTTTGGCTTTTTCGGAGTCATCGTGCCAACACGTGTGCAAACGCCGCGTTTTTGTGGCGAAGCAACGTTTGTTTGTACTTTTTTAAAGCTGTTGTACCCTTTATTTAACGCAGGAGATTTGGATTTTACTACTTTTTTCTCGCGTCCTTTACGGACTAATTGGTTAATTGTAGGCATATTGAATGTCCTCCTTTCACATATAAACTTAAGCCCACATATCCAGGCGGTTCATTATTTATACAAACGAAGTTTTTAAGATAAAAACCAAAATGGTTTTTACCGAAGAATCGCTACAGCAGCTGCTCCTACTTGAATTTTGCACGCTTTCCCAAGCTTTTTCATCGAATCTACTTTCGTAACAGGAACGTTTGCCTCTTTTGCAGCTTCCATCACCTTATCAACAATGGATGGATCCGCATCTTCGGCAATGATGACTTCGAGCGCTTTTCCTTCTTTCAGAGCTCTTACTGTTTGTTTCGTTCCAATAACAATTTTTCCAGCCTGTAATACTTTTTCATAAGACATGTAACATATCCTCCAAAGTACCAGGTTTTTGGAACACCTTTGTTATACTATCATTTTTGCAAGACATTGTCAACTATATTTTCGATCAATTTATTGCCAGCAAAGGAGGTCCTTTGCTGGCAACGAGAGATTATTTAGATGTAACGGCATCGCTTTCCTGTTCTTTCTTGACCACCGGCTTGACTTTACGATAGCGCGCCATTCCTGTTCCTGCTGGAACAAGCTTACCGATAATGACGTTTTCTTTTAAGCCAAGCAATTCATCGCGTTTTCCTTTAATCGCCGCATCGGTCAACACGCGCGTTGTTTCTTGGAACGATGCAGCCGATAAGAACGAGTCTGTTTCAAGCGATGCTTTTGTAATACCAAGCAATACTGGCCGAGCTGTTGCCGGACGTTTTCCTTCCAAAATCGCTTTTTCATTGACGTCTGTAAATTGATGCACATCCAACAGCGTTCCTGGCAGCACGTCCGTGTCCCCTGCATCAATGACGCGCACTTTGCGCAGCATTTGCCGAACCATCACTTCAATATGTTTGTCGCTAATTTCTACCCCTTGCATCCGGTATACTTTTTGCACTTCACGCAGCAAGTATTCTTGAACCGATGTAACGTCGCGGACTCTTAACAGCTGTTTTGGATCGATCGAGCCTTCCGTCAGCTCTTGACCTCTCTCTACTTGCTGTCCTTCTTCAACTTTTAGTCTTGCGTTGTAAGGGGCAACATATGAACGCGTTTCAACTTCGCCTTTGACAACAATTTCATATTGATGATCACGCGTTTCGCTAATGGAAACAACAACGCCATCAATTTCCGAAATGACGGCTTGCCCTTTCGGATTACGCGCTTCAAACAGCTCTTGAACACGCGGCAAACCTTGGGTGATGTCGTCGCCGGCAACACCGCCTGTATGGAACGTACGCATCGTCAACTGCGTACCAGGCTCCCCGATCGACTGGGCCGCGATAATACCGACCGCTTCGCCGACTTCGACATCGGCGCCTGTCGCCAAGTTGCGGCCATAGCATTTTTTACATACGCCATGCCGCGTATTGCATGTAAAGGCAGAGCGAATCCATACTTCTGTAATACCTGCTTTAATGATCTCATTCGCAATATCTTCGGTGATCATTTCATCTTTGCGAACGAGTATTTCGCCTGTTTCCGGATGTTTCACCGTTTTTTGCGCATAGCGGCCGACAAGGCGCTCTTCTAATTTGACGATCACTTCTGTGCCGTCTGTCAACGCTCTTGCAAGAATACCGCGATCTGTACCGCAATCTTCTTCGCGGACAATCACATCTTGCGCCACGTCGACAAGCCGTCTCGTGAGATAGCCAGAGTCCGCTGTTTTCAGAGCCGTATCCGCCAGCCCTTTGCGCGCCCCGTGCGTAGAAATAAAGTATTCCAATACCGTTAATCCTTCACGGAACGACGACTTAATCGGCAACTCAATGATGCGTCCTGCCGGGTTGGCCATGAGACCGCGCATTCCGGCAAGCTGCGTAAAGTTCGAAGCGTTACCGCGCGCTCCAGAATCGCTCATCATAAAGATTGGGTTGCGTTTATCCAACGATTTCATTAGTCTGTCTTGAATTTTGTCTTTCGCTGCGCTCCAAATCGAAATGACACGTTCATAGCGCTCTTCATCGGTAATTAAACCGCGGCGGAACTGCTTCAATACGGTATCGACTTTCGCTTGTGCTTCGTCAAGAATTTCTTGTTTTTCCGGCAATACTACGATATCGGCGACGCCGATCGTAATACCGGCTTTCGTCGAATATTGGAAACCTAAATCTTTCATGCGGTCAAGCATCTTCGACGTTTCCGTAATTTTAAACCGCTTGAATACTTCCGCGATAATTTGTCCAAGCACTTTTTTCTTAAACGGCGACACAAGTTCGCGTTTGCGAATCTCTTCTTTCACATTTACGCCTTTATCAAGGAAATATTTATCCGGCGTCCGCCCTTCAATGTTTTCTGTCGTCGGCTCATTAATGTAAGGGAACGAGTTTGGCAAAATTTCGTTGAAAATCAATTTGCCGACGGTAGTGAGCAATAATTTGTTGTTTTGCTCTTCGGTGAACGTTTCGTTTTTCAATGAGCCGGCATGAACAGCAATGCGCGAATGCAAATGAACATATCCATTATGATATGCAAGCAGCGCCTCGTTCGTATCTTTAAATACCATACCTTCGCCGATGGCCCCTTCGCGCTCCATCGTTAAGTAATAGTTTCCTAAAACCATGTCTTGCGAAGGTGTAACAACCGGCTTTCCGTCTTTCGGGTTCAAAATATTTTGCGCAGCCAGCATGAGCAAGCGCGCTTCCGCTTGTGCTTCCGCCGAGAGCGGAACGTGAACCGCCATTTGGTCTCCGTCAAAGTCCGCGTTATACGCCGTACATACAAGCGGATGCAAGCGAATTGCGCGGCCTTCAACAAGCGTTGGCTCAAACGCTTGAATGCCTAAACGGTGAAGCGTTGGAGCACGGTTCAAAAGCACTGGATGTTCTTTAATGACATCTTCTAATACGTCCCATACTTCTGGATGAACACGCTCAATTTTCCGTTTCGCGCTTTTAATGTTATGCGCCAATCCGCGTTCCACCAGCTCTTTCATAACAAACGGTTTAAAGAGCTCAAGCGCCATTTCTTTCGGCAAGCCACATTGATACATTTTTAAGTTCGGGCCGACAACAATAACGGAACGGCCGGAATAGTCAACGCGCTTACCAAGCAAGTTTTGCCGGAATCGTCCTTGTTTCCCTTTTAACATGTGGGACAATGATTTTAATGGACGGTTCCCAGGTCCTGTCACCGGACGGCCGCGGCGGCCATTGTCAATCAGCGCGTCCACCGCTTCTTGCAGCATCCGTTTTTCGTTTTGCACAATAATGTTCGGTGCGCCGAGATCCAACAAGCGTTTCAAACGATTGTTTCGGTTAATCACGCGGCGGTACAAATCGTTCAAGTCCGATGTCGCAAAGCGTCCGCCGTCTAATTGCACCATCGGCCGCAATTCAGGCGGGATAACCGGAAGTACATCAAGCACCATCCACGCAGGATCGTTGCCTGAGTTGCGGAACGCCTCTAACACTTCCAAGCGCTTGATAATACGGGCGCGCCGCTGTCCTTGCGCCGTTTTCAGCTCTTCTTTTAACGTTGCTACTTCTTTATCTAAGTCGATATCTTGGAGAAGCTTTTTAATGGCTTCCGCCCCCATGGAAGCTTGGAACGATTGCCCGTATTTTTCGCGATAGGCGCGATATTCTTTCTCGGAAAGCAACTGTTTCTTCTCTAAAGGCGTATCGCCTGGGTCGGTCACCACGTAGGAGGCGAAATAAATTACTTCCTCTAGCGCCCGCGGCGACATATCCAACACAAGCCCCATACGGCTTGGGATGCCTTTAAAATACCAAATATGAGAAACAGGAGCGGCTAGTTCAATATGTCCCATCCGTTCGCGGCGGACTTTCGAGCGAGTCACTTCGACACCGCAGCGGTCGCAGACAACACCTTTATAACGTACGCGCTTATATTTTCCGCAATGGCATTCCCAGTCTTTAGTTGGCCCGAAAATGCGCTCGCAAAACAATCCGTCTTTTTCCGGCTTCAATGTACGATAGTTAATCGTTTCCGGTTTTTTTACTTCACCGTACGACCAGGAGCGGATTTTCTCCGGTGAAGCGAGCCCGATTTTCATGTACTCAAATTTATTTACATCTAGCAAGGGGTATACCTCCCTCTTTATCCATCGGTTTTGCCTCAATTGCTTGTTTGTTGGATAACACCTTGATAGTGATGGAGGAACATTCCCCCATCACTATCGGTTAAGCTTATTCCTTCGTGACGGCGTCTTTTTCAGCTGCTTTTTCTTTTTCTGCCGGCTTCACTTCGGAAACAATTGCATCGGCAGCATGGTCTTCGTCCTCATCGAAGTTTTCCATATTAATTTCTTGTTCATCGCTCGTTAAAATCGTTACATCCATGCCTAAGCTTTGCAATTCTTTAATTAACACTTTAAACGACTCCGGCACACCTGGCTCCGGTATGTTTTCTCCTTTGACAATCGCTTCGTATGTCTTCACGCGGCCAACCACATCGTCTGATTTGACGGTAAGTATTTCTTGCAATGTATACGCAGCACCGTAAGCTTCGAGCGCCCATACTTCCATTTCACCGAAACGTTGTCCACCAAATTGCGCTTTCCCACCGAGCGGCTGCTGCGTAACAAGCGAGTATGGCCCCGTTGAGCGAGCATGAAGCTTATCGTCAACCATGTGCGCCAGCTTAATCATATACATAATACCGACCGATACGCGGTTATCAAACGGCTCTCCCGTTCTGCCATCGTATAGAACTGTTTTTGCATCCCGCGGCATCCCCGCTTCCTCGAGGATGTTCCATACGTCTTCTTCTGTAGCGCCGTCAAATACCGGCGACGCAATATGAAGACCGAGTTTTTTCGCGGCCATCCCGAGATGCAGCTCAAACACTTGCCCAATGTTCATCCGCGACGGGACACCTAACGGGTTTAACATAATATCAATCGGTGTGCCATCCGGCAAGAACGGCATATCTTCTTCCGGCAAGATGCGGGAAATAACCCCTTTGTTTCCGTGGCGGCCCGCCATTTTATCGCCTTCGGAAATTTTCCGTTTTTGCACGATATACACGCGGACAAGCTGATTGACGCCAGGAGGAAGCTCATCGCCGTCTTCGCGGTTAAACACTTTTACGTCAAGAACGATGCCACCGCCGCCATGCGGAACGCGCAGCGATGTATCGCGAACCTCGCGCGCTTTTTCCCCGAAGATGGCGTGCAATAACCGTTCTTCAGCTGTAAGCTCCGTCATTCCTTTTGGCGTTACTTTTCCGACGAGCAAGTCGCCGTCTTTTACTTCAGCGCCGATGCGGACAATTCCGCGTTCATCTAAATTCTTTAGCGCATCCTCCCCGACGTTTGGAATATCGCGCGTAATTTCCTCTGGTCCTAGTTTTGTGTCGCGGGATTCCGCTTCATATTCCTCGATGTGGATCGATGTGTATACGTCCTCTTTGACAAGGCGTTCGCTCATAATAATCGCGTCTTCATAGTTATAGCCGTCCCAAGTCATAAAAGCGACAAGCACGTTGCGGCCAAGCGCAAGTTCACCTTTGTCCATCGACGGACCATCTGCTAAAATTTCACCTTTTTCAACAATGTCACCTTTTTTCACAATTGGACGCTGATTGTAGCAAGTTCCTTGGTTCGAGCGGACAAATTTCAACAGACGATATTTGTCAAGGTCTCCTTTTACTTCCTTTCCATCTACTTCAATGAGACGACGAACCCAAATTTCTTTCGCCTCTACCCGCTCGACAATACCGCGATGTTTACAAATAACAGCGGCACCGGAGTCTTTCGCTGATACATATTCCATTCCTGTACCGACAATTGGCGCTTCCGGCTCTAACAGTGGAACCGCTTGGCGTTGCATGTTCGCACCCATCAGCGCACGATTCGAGTCGTCGTTTTCTAAGAACGGAATGCACGCCGTTGCTGCCGATACAACTTGCTTTGGCGACACGTCCATATAGTCAACGCGGTCGCGTTTGACGACAATGTTTTCCCCGCGGAAACGTGCAACCACATTTTCTTCTAAGAACGTTCCATCTTCCGCGAGCGGGACGTTCGCTTGAGCCACGACATAGTTGTCCTCTTCGTCAGCCGTTAAGTAATCAATTTGATCGGTTACTCTTCCTGTTTCCGGGTCGACGCGACGATACGGCGTTTCAATGAACCCGAATTTATTGACTTTCGCATAAGTCGATAGCGAGTTAATTAATCCAATGTTTGGACCCTCAGGCGTTTCAATCGGACACATCCGTCCATAGTGGGAGTAGTGAACGTCGCGCACCTCAAACCCTGCGCGCTCACACGTCAGCCCGCCTGGTCCTAACGCCGAAAGACGGCGCTTATACGTTAATTCGGCAAGCGGGTTCGTTTGGTCCATAAATTGCGAAAGCTGCGAGCTTCCGAAAAACTCTTTAATCGCAGCAATGACTGGCCGAATGTTGATCAATTGCTGCGGTGTAATCGTGTTTGTATCTTGAATGGACATGCGCTCGCGAACAACCCGTTCCATACGCGATAAACCGATACGGAATTGGTTTTGCAGCAATTCACCGACCGAACGAAGACGACGGTTTCCTAAATGGTCGATATCATCCGTATCGCCAACCCCATGCAGCAAGTTAAAGAAATAGCTGATCGAAGCGATAATATCGGCTGGGGTAATATGTTTGACATCTTCAGCAATATAGCCATTGCTGATGACATTGATCACTTGTTCGTTGTCCGGATCATTTGGCGAGTAAATTTTAATCGACTGCACAGAAATCGGTTCTTCTACTACGCCTCCGGCAGGTTTATAAGTTTGCAAGCCAATGCCGTTTTCAAGGTATGGCATCAAACGATTTAACGTTCTGCGGTCAATGATTGCTCCTTTTTCCGCAATAATCTCGCCTGTTTCCGGATCGATTAATGTTTCGGCAAGACGTTGGTTAAACAGGCGATTTTTAATATGAAGCTTTTTATTAATCTTATAACGTCCGACGCTTGCTAAATCATAGCGTTTCGGATCAAAAAAGCGAGAGATTAACAAGTTTTTCGCATTTTCAATTGTCGGTGGTTCACCCGGGCGCAGGCGCTCGTAAATTTCAATGAGCGCTTTTTCGGTGCTATCCGTATTATCTTTTTCAAGCGTGTTGCGCAAATATTCATTGTCGCCGATTAAATCAATAATTTCTTGATCGGAACCAAACCCGAGCGCACGAAGAAGCACCGTAACTGGTAGTTTACGTGTGCGATCAATGCGAACATATACGACATCTTTGGCGTCAGTTTCGTATTCTAGCCAAGCGCCGCGGTTCGGAATCACGGTCGCCGAATAGCCGCGTTTTCCGTTTTTATCCACTTTGTCGCTGTAGTACACGCTCGGGGAGCGGACAAGCTGGGATACAATAACCCGCTCTGCCCCGTTAATGATAAACGTTCCTGTTTCTGTCATTAACGGGAAATCACCCATAAACACATCTTGTTCCTTTACTTCACCTGTCTCTTTGTTAATCAAACGCACTTTTACGCGAAGCGGTGCAGCATATGTAACATCGCGTTCTTTCGCTTCTTCTACCGTGTATTTCGGCTCCCCTAAACTATAATCAATAAATTCCAGAGAAAGATTACCGGAAAAGTCTTCGATCGGGGAAATTTCGCGGAACATTTCCCGCAATCCTTCATCAAGAAACCATTTGTAAGAGGAAGTTTGAATCTCAATAAGATTCGGCAATTCGAGCACTTCACTAATGCGCGCGTAACTTCTTCGTTGGCGGTGTCGTCCATATTGAACTAGTCGGCCTGTCAAGTGATTCACCCCTCAAAAACATTAATCAAATTGGAAGGTAAACATGGAGCCATGCTTTTCATGGAGAAAAAAAGAAAATGGTTTCTATGATAGAAAACCATATTTTCACCTATTTATTGATTTTATCATTTTTTCCATTATAACCAAAATTATACGTCCTATCCTACTAGGGAAATGTACACATTTAGCATTGTATAATGTTATCACAACCAAAAAACACTGTCAACATTTTTTCGCCTTTATGATATAATATCCTTTTTTCTTCGTCACCACTTCTACATGCGAAAATACTTCTTGCAGCTTTTTTAACGCGGAAGGCGCCCCCTGCTTTTTCTGAATCACAACCCATAGCTCTCCATTTTCGCAAAGATGGTCAGCGCTTTGTTCGAAAATCGTATGAACAACGCGTTTTCCGGCGCGAATCGGCGGATTGGTTAAAATTGCGGCAAATTTTTTATCGCCTACTTGCTCAAATAAATCACTTTCATAAATCGTTACATTTGTAATATCGTTGGCCTGTTTATTTTCAATAGCCAACTCGATCGCGCGCTTGTTAATATCCACCATGTCTACATGACGGTGTGGAAAAGACTTTGCAATCGCCAAGCCAATCGGACCATATCCGCAGCCGATATCTAAAAAGTCGCCCTCTATATCCGGTTCTGTAAACGTTTCAATCAACAGCCGCGTGCCAAAATCGACTTCTCGTTTGGAAAATACACCGCTGTCCGTGGTAAATACAAGCTTGTTGCCCCGCAATACAAACGTCCACGTATGAGGATGGCGTTCCGATGACGGGGTGGAAGAATAATAATGTTCGCTCAAATTCATCACCTTTCTTTCGCTCATCTATCTTCCATCATACCCATTTTTGCAGTAAAAAAGCCCGCTGAAACCAGCGGGCTTTTTTTCTTGTAAACAGCGATTATTTTACTTCTACGTTAGCGCCAACTTCTTCAAGTTTTGCTTTGATTTCTTCTGCTTCTTCTTTCGAAACGCCTTCTTTAATTGGTTTTGGAGTGTTATCAACTAAGTCTTTTGCTTCTTTTAAGCCAAGACCAGTGATTTCACGAACAACTTTGATAACTTTAATTTTTTGCGCACCAGCGTCAGCAAGGATAACATCGAATTCTGTTTTTTCAGCAGCAGCTTCGCCGCCAGCAGCAGCACCGCCAGCAACTACTACAGGAGCAGCAGCAGTTACGCCGAACTCTTCTTCAATTGCTTTTACTAATTCATTTAATTCTAATACTGTCATATTTTTAACCGCTTCAATGATTTGTTCTTTTGTCATTGTCAGTTCCTCCTTAATTTATAATTTTATGCATATATGGATACGAGATTATGCGCCTTGCTCTTCTTTTTTCTCCGCAACTGCTTTTGTAACAAGCGCAAAGTTGCGAATTGGCGCCTGAAGAACGCTAAGCAACATAGAAAGCAAGCCTTCGCGAGAAGGAAGTTTTGCAAGCGCATTGATTTCTTCAAGCGTTGCAATGTTGCCTTCAATGACACCTGCTTTAATTTCAAGCGCTTCATGGCTTTTGGCAAATTCACTTAAAATTTTCGCCGGCGCTACGACATCTTCATTGCTAAATGCAATCGCATTTGGTCCAGTAAGTACGTCGTTTAATCCTTCTAATCCAACTTCTGCTAGCGCGCGGCGGGTTAATGTGTTTTTATATACTTTGAACTCAATGCCCGCTTCGCGGAGCTGCTTACGGAGTTCTGTAATTTCCGCTACGTTTAAGCCACGGTAGTCTACGATAACCGTAGATTTGCTGGCGCGGAATTTTTCAGCTATCTCTGCTACGATTTGTTTTTTGAGTTCGATCGCGCTGCTCATTTTTACACCTCCTGTAGAAGATAAAATGAAAACACCACTTATACCGCATCAGCAAAAAACCTCCATGCCACGTAGACATGGAGGTATCGTAAAACGCGCAAAACGACCTTGAACGCGTTTTTCTATCGTACAAATACCTCGGTAGGAAATTAAGCTCCTAAGAGCACCTACTGTCTACGGTACAAATGATATTCATTTTTTCAGACAAAAGATATTTTACTAAAAGGATTGAAAGAAGTCAATATTTTATTGCGCTACCGCTACTGTAGATGGGTCTACTTTGATGCCAGGTCCCATCGTCGAAGTAACCGTTACGTTTTTCACGTACGTACCTTTTGCTGCGGCTGGTTTTGCTTTTAAAATCGCTTCGTAAATCGTAGCGAAGTTTTCTGCCAGTTTCTCGTTGTCAAACGACACTTTGCCAATCGGCACATGGATGTTGCCGGCTTTGTCAACGCGATATTCGACTTTACCAGCTTTAATTTCTTGCACCGCTTTTGCTACATCAAATGTAACGGTACCAGTTTTCGGGTTTGGCATTAATCCTTTTGGACCTAAAATACGTCCTAATTTACCAACCTCACCCATCATGTCAGGTGTTGCGACAACAACGTCAAAATCAAACCAGCCTTGTTGGATTTTGTTGATATATTCTGTATCGCCAACGTAGTCGGCGCCAGCTGCTTCCGCTTCTTTCGCTTTTTCCCCTTTAGCGAATACTAATACACGTTGTACTTTCCCTGTACCATGAGGCAATACAACCGCGCCACGAATTTGTTGATCCGCTTTTTTCGGATCGACGCCTAAACGGAACGCAACTTCCACCGTAGCATCAAATTTAGCAATGTTCGTTTTTTTCACCAGTTCAATCGCTTCTGTGATTGGATACGCTTTGAAGCGGTCTACAAGCTTCAATGCTTCTAAGTATTTTTTTCCTCTTTTTGGCATAAAACATTCCTCCTCATTGTGGTTTTAGCGGAATAACCTCCCACGAATAAAGGTTGCGAAAAGGATCACTCCTTGTAGTCGCAACCTCCTCAGCCAACACTATGCACATTAGTCTTCGATAACAATACCCATGCTGCGGGCTGTACCTTCAACCATGCGCATCGCAGCCTCAATGCTTGCTGCGTTTAAATCCGGCATTTTCATTTCCGCAATCTCGCGCACTTTGTCGCGTTTGATTGTTGCTACTTTATTACGGTTTGGTTCACCAGAACCGGATTCAATGCCGGCCGCTTTTTTCAGCAATACTGCAGCTGGCGGAGTTTTTGTGATAAATGTAAATGAACGGTCTTCAAAAACCGTGATTTCAACTGGAATAATTAAACCCGCTTGGTCTGCTGTACGAGCATTGAACTCCTTACAAAACGCCATAATATTAACACCGGCTTGACCTAATGCAGGACCAACTGGCGGTGCCGGATTCGCTTTCCCCGCAGGAATTTGCAGTTTGACGACTTTCACAACTTTTTTTGCCACGAGACACACCTCCTTAAGTCCGTGATGTGGTATTAGGGATTGTCCCTCCCACTCATAAGGCATAATAGCCTTTTTCCATATCTCCCGTTTCGGTTGAGAGGATCTGCGTGTTAAAAATCCGCAACGCTCCCTTATACTTTTGTATAAGTTCATTGCTTCTGAACCCCTGCACGATCGAAATCGGCAGGCTCTAGCATATGCCTCGGTTTATGAGACATACTGACTTTAAAATATTATCACTTTTCGATTTTGATTGCAAGTTATTTTCCATCATATTTTTTCAATCTGTGAAAATTCCAACTCCACCGGTGTTTCGCGGCCGAACATATTGACAAGCACTTTCACTTTTCGTTTATCCACATCGATCGCTTCTATTTTGCCAGTAAAGTTGGTAAAAGGACCTTCTTTTACCCTTACCGTTTCATTTAGTTCATAATCTATTTCGATGTCTGTCAATGGCATGCCCATCCGTTTTAAAATCATTTTTACTTCTTCTTCCATCAATGGCGTTGGTTTAGAGCCAGCCCCGCTTGAACCGACAAATCCCGTTACCCCAGGGGTATTGCGCACCACATACCAGGAATCATCGGTCATCACCATTTCCACTAGCACATAGCCTGGAAATACTTTCTTTTTCGTCGTCTTTCTTTTGCCGTTTTTCACATCTGTTTCTGTTTCTTCGGGAACGACAACGCGAAAAATTTTATCCTGCATCCCCATGGATTCGACGCGTTTTTCTAAGTTGGCCTTCACTTTATTTTCATAACCAGAATACGTATGAATCACATACCAATTTTTTTCCATCGATTAGGACTTAACTGTCCTTTCCCTCCCCAAATCGGTTTCATTTCCTTTTTTAAGCAAAACAAAAACCCGTTACCGGGCCAGACGTTCACATTATTATCTCTCATTATATCATATCGGCAGCAGACTTATTCAAAAACAACACGAATTAATTCGGAAATACCTAAATCAATAACGGCAAAAAATACCGTAAAAAACGCAACGGTAGCTAATACGATAGCTGTATAATTAACTAATTCCTTCCGATTTGGCCAACTTACTTTTTTCATTTCTCGTACTACTTCTTTGAAAAAGTTGATGATTCGCTGCATGATTAGTAACCTCCAACAAAGAAAGCTGCCCACATAGCACTATTTCGTCTCACGGTGGGGTGTATGCATGTTGCAAGTTTTGCAAAATTTATTCGTTTCAAAGCGTTCTGTTACATGGTCTATTTTTTTCATCGTCACATAATTTCGACTGCCGCATTTACTACAAGCCAAAATCACTTTTTTCCGCATAAATGTCCCACCGTTCTATAAGGATGTCCATAAAAATTTACCACACCCTCATTTTCACTGTCAACGTCAGATTTGTGTCTCTATGCTAGAAATCTTAAAGGCTGATTTCGCGGTACTCCAAATATTTTTCCAGCTTTCTTTTAACACGCTGAAGAGCGTTATCAATCGATTTGACATGGCGGTTCAATTCTTCAGAAATTTCTTGGTACGAACGTCCATCCAAATACAAAGCAAGCACTTTTCTCTCTAAATCGCTAAGAAGTTCCGCCATTTTGACCTCAATATCGTCTACTTTTTCGCGATTGACAATAAGCTCTTCCGGATCCGTCGCTTTTGTGCCGGAAATGACATCCATCAACGTGCGGTCTGATTCATCATCATAGATAGGCTTATCCAAGGAAACGTATGAATTCAGCGGAATATGTTTTTGCCTTGTTGCCGTTTTAATGGCCGTAATCATCTGCCTTGTGATACAAAGTTCTGCAAACGCCTTAAAGGAGGAGAGCTTGTCCCCTTTAAAGTCGCGAACTGCCTTGTATAGACCGATCATCCCTTCCTGAACAATATCTTCCCGATCGGCGCCGACTAAAAAGTAAGAGCGGGCTTTGGCACGTACAAAATTTTGGTATTTATGAATTAAAAAATCTAACGCATCCCCATCCCCTTGATGTACTAACTCTACTAGCCGCTCATCTTCCATATTTTTGTAATCATTATACATTTTTTCCTTGAAGCAATGGCCCACGCTGATCCCCCCGACCGCATAAATCGCTAGAATTTATTATACAGTACAAATTTTTACAGCGTCAACCACTCATTTTTGCCCTCTTCTCCATTTTTCGAAAATTTTAGCAACTTCTTCGGTTAACGGGACTTTGGACATTGGGGTCTTTTGTTGTATGTCTTGCAGTTTTTTGGAAATATCTTTTTCGATCGTCTCCATTTCTGCTAAAAGCTCACGGGCGGACTTGCGCAACGCTCCTTGACTAAAAATCGTCCATTGCTCCGTATAATCCGATGTAGCAACATACACCTTTGTTCGTACATTGATTAAGCTTTTGGCCAACCGTTCAATGCGTTCATCCGCTGTTTCATGTTCTTTTGTAAATATTACTTCGACTTGATGGTTTTTATATTTTTTCTCATTCCCTTGTACGAGGTGTGCGTCAAAAACAATGATTACTCGGTCTCCCGTAAATCCTTGATACTCCGCCATTTTGTCAATCAGCAAATCCCTTGCCGCGGCAAGGTCATTTTCTTCTTTTAGTTTGCGGAGTTCCGGCCAGGCACCGATCATGTTATAGCCATCGACGATTAAAATATTCATCATTTATTCTCCTAAAGGATATCGCTTGCGATACACCTCGTACATGAGAAGACTTGCAGCGACGGAGGCATTCAATGATGTCACATGTCCTCTCATCGGCAGACGAAGGAGAAAATCACATTTTTCTAAAACAAGTCTGCTGATTCCTTTTCCTTCACTACCAATTACGAGAGCCAATGGCATTGTTCCGTCAAAGGAGCGGTAGTCGTCTTTTGCTTTCGCATCAGTCCCGACAATCCATACCCCACGCTCTTTTAATTCGTCGATCGTTCTCGCTAGATTTGTCACTCTCGCAACGGGAATATGCTCGATCGCTCCTGTGGAAGCTTTCGCTACCGTCGCCGTCAAGCCGACAGAACGCCGTTTCGGAATAATGATGCCATGCGCCCCTACAGCATCGGCCGTTCGCATAATAGATCCTAAATTATGCGGATCCTCTAGTTCATCAAGAATAAGAAAAAACGGTGGTTCTCCTTTTTCCGATGCCCGGGCGAATAAATCATCGACTTCGTAGTAACGGTATGCTGCAACTTGAGCCACCACTCCTTGGTGTGTCCCTTCTACCATTTGATCGAGCTTTTTTTTCGGAACGTATTGCACAAGTACGCCGTTTTGTTTGGCGAGCTGAATAATCGGCTGCACGGAGTGGCGCTGCACCCCTTCCGCGATCCAAATTTTATTGATTTCCCGCTGCGACTTCAACGCCTCCATCACCGGGTTTCTCCCAATAATAAAATCCATCGTTACAACGTCCTTTCCTTACTTTCAATAATCGCAAATGAACAACGAATTAGCTCTTCCACCCGCTTTTCATTTTTCCCTAAAAAGTGATAGCCAATCAATGCTTCAAACGCCGTGCTATACCGGTATGTCTGCACGTCCGTATTTTTCGGAATCGTGCCGGATTTGGCGTTTCTCCCGCGGCGGACGACGGCTTGTTCTTCTTCCGTTAATAATTCCTTTTCCAATAAAGCTAGCAACACTTTAGCCTGCGCTTTGGCAGATACGTATTGAATTGCTTGGCGATGAAGCTGGTGCGGTTTCACGCTGCCATTGGCAAGAAGGTGATGCCGTACGTATACTTCGTAGACGGCATCACCGATGTAAGCAAGCGCTAATCCGTTTAGCTGTTTGACATCTTTGATCGGCTGTAGCAAGCTCATCCCTTCTTATCCTCTTTTCCATCTTGTTCCTTGCGGCGTATCTTCTAAAATGATGTTTTTCGCTTTTAATTGATCACGAATTTGATCAGCTAAGGCGAAATTGCGATTTTTTCTCGCTTCATTCCGTTTTTCGATGAGCGCTTCAATTTCCTCATCTAATAATTCTTCCTCTTGCAACGTAATGCCAAGTACATCAAGCAACTGTTCAAATTCACGTAAAAACGCATGAATAACGCGTTCCGATGTGTTTTTCTCATGCAAATATAAATTCGCTTGTTTCGCCAACTCAAACAACACGGCGATTCCATTAGCTGTATTAAAATCGTCGTCCATTTCGCGGATAAACGCCTCATGCTGCTTTTGAATCCGATCGAGCCATTGCTCGTCATCATCGGTTAAGTTGGTGCTGCTTTGCAAGCGATGTTTTAAGTTAAAATAGGACGTTTTTAACCGTTCTAATCCTTTTTTCGCGCTTTCTAACAGCTCGTCGCTATAGTTGATCGGATGGCGGTAATGAACCGAAAGCATAAAGAACCGCAACACTTGCGGATCAATTTGCCGGATAATATCATGAACGAGCACGAAGTTGCCAAGCGACTTTGACATTTTTTCATTGTTAATATTTAAATATCCGTTATGCAGCCAATATTTCGCAAACGGTTTTCCCGTCAACGCTTCCGATTGGGCGATCTCATTTTCATGATGAGGGAATGTCAAATCCTGGCCGCCCGCATGAATATCAATCGTATCTCCTAAATATTTGCGTGCCATGGCCGAGCATTCGATATGCCATCCAGGGCGGCCTTTTCCCCATGGGCTGTCCCAGCAAATTTCCCCTTCTTTTGCTGCTTTCCATAACGCAAAGTCAAGCGGATCGTCTTTCTTTTCCCCGATTTCGATGCGCGCTCCCGCTCTTAGCTCGTCAATAGACTGGTGAGAGAGTTTGCCGTACTCCGCAAATTTTCTCGTACGGTAATACACATCGCCGTCGACTTCATACGCATACCCTTTATCGATTAACGCTTGAATAAACGCAATAATGATATCAATATTTTCGGTGACGCGCGGATGCACGTTCGCTTTTTTGCAGCCAAGAGCGGTAATATCTTCAAAATACGCTTGAATAAACCGCTCGGCAATCGTCGGTACATCTTCCCCTAGCTCCCGCGCTGCTTTAATTAATTTGTCATCGACATCGGTAAAATTGGATACGTATGTCACTTCATAGCCGCGGAACTCTAGGTAGCGGCGAATCGTATCAAATACGATCGCAGCGCGGGCGTTGCCGATATGAATATAGTTATATACCGTCGGACCGCATACGTACATTTTCACCTTATTCGGTTCGAGCGGCTCAAACGTTTCTTTTTTTCTTGTTAACGTATTATAAAGCCGAATGCTGCTCATGTTCGCTCTTCCTTTCCTGTTTTAAGCTCTCCATTTCGCTACGCAATTTGGCGATTTCCGCTTCCAGCTCTTTAATGCGATCAGCTACTGGATCTGGCAAATCGGTATGGTTTAAGTCTTTTTTCACTCTCACCCCGTCACGGACAACCACCCGTCCCGGAATCCCGACAACGGTCGAGTTTGGCGGAACGTCTTTTAAGACGACCGAACCGGCGCCAATTTTCGAGTTTTCCCCGATCGTAATCGAGCCAAGCACTTTTGCTCCTGCCGCAATTAAGCAGTTATCTTTGATCGTCGGATGGCGCTTCCCTTTCTCTTTCCCAGTTCCCCCTAATGTCACGCCTTGGTATACAGTTACATTATCGCCAATTTCGCACGTTTCGCCAATGACCACTCCCATACCATGGTCGATGAAAAAACGGCGCCCGATTTTCGCTCCCGGGTGAATTTCAATACCGGTAAAAAAGCGGCTGATTTGCGAAATCAAGCGAGCGAGAAAATAAAATTTTCGTTTGTATAACGCATGGGCAATGCGGTGCGCCCAAATCGCATGCAAACCGGAGTATGTTAAAATCACCTCTAAATAGCTTCTTGCCGCCGGGTCTTGCTCAAAAATCACTTCAATATCTTCCTTCAGTGTTTTAAACATATAGTCCTCCCTCCTCCATGATCAAAATGTATTATATCGATAACAGTTTTGTTTTCTATTGAAAAAAGCGCCTCTGTGCCAAAGACACAGAGACGCTTCTAGGCGCGGTTCCACTCTGTTTAGCTAAACGATTCGTTTAGCTCGCTCTAGTCTGATAACGGAGAAACTCCGCTCCCATCTACTACAGAACGTCTCTGTTCCGGTTCGAAAGGAGGCTCCGAGGGGCATTTCGGAGAACATCGGTCATGAATCACTTCCAGCCAAGGTGATTCTCTCTGGGATGCCAATGTTTCCTACTTCTCCTCGTCAACGCTTTTTCCATATTTTCATTTTTACCTACTATATGAAAAGCGTACAAAAATGGTTAATCAATGACTTTTTCTAATCGGTTGATTACTTTTTCTTTTCCTAGTAATTGGAGCGCAAATGGCAATTCCGGTCCGTGGGTTTGCCCGGTTACAGCGACGCGGATTGGCATAAACAATTTTTTCCCTTTTTGTCCTGTCGCCTTTTGCACCGATTTAATCGCCGCTTTAATATTATCTGCCGTAAATGGCTCAAGCTGCTTCACTTCTTCTAAAAATGCTTTTAATACATCCGGAACTTGCTCTTCCGCCAACACCTGTTTCGCCTCTTCATTATACTCAATCTCTTCTTTAAAGAACAGCTCCGATAGCTCTACAATTTCCGCCCCATAACTCATTTGCTCCTGATATAGGGCAATTAAATCGCGTGCCCATTGCCGCTGTTCTTCGCTCATTTGCTCCGGCAGGCGTCCTGCTTTAATTAAATGCGGCAAAGAAATTTCCACCAGTCGATCTAAATCTAGATTTTTAATATATTGGTTATTCATCCATGTTAGCTTTTTCGTATCGAACATCGACGGCGATTTGGACAACCGGGAAACATCAAAAATACGGATAAGTTCTTCTTTCGAGAAAATTTCTTCTTCTCCTTCCGGCGACCAGCCTAACAGGGCAAAAAAGTTAAACATCGCTTCCGGCAGATAGCCAAGCTCTTTATACTGCGAGACAAATTGAATAATCGACTCATCGCGTTTCGAAAGCTTTTTGCGCTGCTCATTTACGATCAAGGTTAGATGGGCAAATTGCGGCGGCTCCCAACCGAAATAGTCGTACACCATCAATTGTTTCGGCGTGTTCGATAAGTGCTCCTCACCGCGGAACACATGCGTGATTTTCATTAAATGATCATCGATGACAACGGCGAAATTGTATGTCGGGATGCCGTTCGCTTTCATAATGACCCAGTCGCCGATATCTTTCGATTCAAACGTCACTTTTCCGCGCACCATATCTTCAAATTCGTATGTCTTTCCTTCAGGAACTTTGATGCGGATCGTATACGGCTTTCCTTCCGCTTCCAATTGGGCGACTTGTTCTTTCGTTAAATGGCGGCATTTCCCGCTGTATTGCGGCGCGGCGATGCCTGCTGCTCTTTGCGCTTCCCGCTCTTTTTCGAGCTCTTCCGGCGTACAGAAACATTTATAAGCATGTCCTTTTTCTAAAAGTTCATCGATATATTTACGGTATATATCAAGACGTTCTGTTTGGCGATACGGACCATATCCCCCGTCTTTATCGACGGATTCATCATAATCAATACCGAGCCATTTTAAATTTTCCAGCTGCGATTGTTCGCCGCCTTCTACGTTGCGTTCAATATCTGTATCCTCAATGCGTACAATAAATTTTCCGTTATGATGACGGGCAAATAAATAGTTAAACAATGCTGTCCGCGCCCCGCCAATATGTAAATGGCCGGTTGGACTTGGTGCATAGCGCACTCGTACTTCTTGTGCCATCGTCGATAACCTCCAATATAATCAAGCTTGTATCACTATTGTACATTCTATCGCGGCAAAGTTCAAAATGATTGTTTTCCGCTATACAGTCAATAACAGAAACTTACCGCTTTTGCAATAATACGACCGCCTGCGCGGCAATTCCTTCTTCCCGTCCGGTAAAGCCCAACTTTTCCGTCGTTGTTGCTTTTACATTGACTTGTGACGGCTCTCCTTCTAATAATTCGGCAATTTTCTCTTTCATTTGTTGAATATATGGCGCCATTTTCGGCTTTTGCGCAATAATCGTGCAATCGACGTTCACAAGCACGTATCCTTGCTGTTTGACTAGCTCCCATACATGTTTTAATAATAAAGCGGAATCCGCGTCTTTATAGCGGTTGTCCGTATCCGGGAAATGCTTTCCGATGTCGCCGGCACCGATCGCTCCTAGACAAGCGTCCGCAACCGCATGCAGCAATACATCGGCGTCGGAATGGCCAAGCAGCCCTTTTTCGTATGGAATGCGAACGCCACCGATAATTAAAGGACGTCCATTAACAAGCTGATGCACATCAAATCCTTGACCAATGCGAAACATGTTGTTCCCCCTCCCATTACAAACTGGTGCGGCTCGATAAAATCGCTTCCGCAAACAATAGATCATCCGGTGTCGTTAATTTAATATTGTGGTAATCGCCTTCCACGATCTTTACTTTTCCGCCGATTCGCTCGACAAGGCTGGCATCATCCGTGCCGATATAACCTTCCTTTTTTGCTTGCTCATGTGCCTGTAAAATGAGAGAAACATGAAAAGCTTGTGGAGTTTGTACAGCCCACAAGCTAGAACGTTCCATCGTCTCTTTCACAAACTGTCCGTGGACTTTCTTAATCGTATCTTTGACGCGAACCGCTGGAACCGCTGCGCCGTACTCGTTTGCCGCTGTTACTAATTCATGAATGTGCTCCACGGTAACGAATGGACGGGCGCCGTCGTGAATCAGGACAATATTGCTGTTTTTGAGCGCTTTTAGTCCATTGTACACGCTATGTTGCCGCTCTTGGCCACCGTTGACCAGTGCGATGATTTTGTTGAGATGAAAGCGGGAAAATAATTGTTCAAATTGAGATCTTTCCGCTTCGTTAATCACCACAATGATGCCGTCGCACCATTCATCGCTGTCAAACACTTTCAATGTGCGCACGATCAACGGTTCATGACGAAGCTCAATGAACTGTTTATTCACTCCCGCTCTCATTCGCTTTCCTTGCCCAGCTGCTGGAATAATTACCTCATACTTCATTGCCGTTTCCCCTATTCATTGTTTATAGCGCTTTTTGCAACAGCTTTAACTTGGCAAAAATCATTCTCCCTGCAGATGTTTGTAACACGCTCGTCACCAATACGTCAACCCGTTTGCCAATGTACTCTTTTCCATCCTCGACAACGATCATTGTGCCATCATCTAAATACGCTACTCCTTGATTATGCTCTTTGCCATCTTTGATTACATGGACGTTTAATTCTTCCCCAGGTAGAACGACCGGTTTCACCGCATTGGCTAAATCGTTAATATTAAGAACACGCACATTTTGCAGCTCACATACTTTATTTAAATTAAAATCGTTCGTAACGACAATCCCTGATATCAATTTCGCTAACTTTACCAGCTTGCTGTCGACTTCCTGAATATCATCAAAATCGCCTTCATAAATTTCTACTTTTATATCTAATTCTTTTTGGATGCGGTTTAAAATGTCCAGCCCGCGGCGGCCGCGGTTGCGTTTCAGCACATCGGAAGAATCGGCAATATGTTGCAATTCTTCTAGCACAAAGCGCGGAATGACAATCGGTCCTTCTAAAAAACCAGTTTGGCAAATGTCCGCAATCCGACCGTCAATAATAACGCTCGTATCTAAAATTTTCACTGAACCACCCTTTGGCGGCTCTGCTTCTCCTTCTCCGCTTTTTTTCTTTGCCATTCGGTTAGAAAGCGAAAATAAATTCATTAATTCATGCCGTTTGTTAAAACCAACGCGAAACCCTAAATAGCCAAGTAAAATCGTCAAAAAGATTGGCAGAACCGTATTGACGACTTGAATGTGAAACGATTGCAGCGGCATGACAACTAAAAATGCGATAATAAGACCAAAAATAAGCCCTAAACTGCCAAACAACAAATCGGCAACAGGTACTTTAACGAGCGATTCTTCCACCCAACGAATCATATCAACCACATAATCGACTAGCCAAAAAGTCAACATAAAGAAAATAATTGCCCCTAATATTGCCAATGTATAGGAATTATTTAACAGCGGGACATCGCTTATGTGCATAAGCCGCAATAAATCAGGCAAAAAAACTGCACCTAATGTTCCTCCGACAACAAGAAAAAATAGTTGCACGATCCGTTTTACCATGTGTTGATCTTCACCTCCCTATTAACATTATAAACAGTTTCCAATGTTTGAAACCAATGATAGCATAGTTTTTAATGTTTTTTAAAACATTTGACATAGGCTCGTAACGATTTTACTGCAACGTATATTCGAGCGCCTCCGAAACGTGAGATACACCAATAACCGTTATATGCTTAGGAGGATTCCAGCCCATTAAATTATTTTTCGGAATAATAATACGAGAAAAGCCTAATTTCACAGCCTCTTGTACGCGCTGTTCAATGCGGGAAACGCGGCGCACTTCCCCGGTCAAACCGACCTCGCCGATAATCACATCGGACGGATTCGTCGGCTGGTCGCGGAAGCTGGAGGCAATGCTGACGGCGATCGCCAAATCAATCGCCGGTTCATCCAATTTGACTCCTCCTGCTACTTTCAAATAGGCATCTTGGTTTTGCAAAAGCATACCAACCCGCTTCTCTAACACCGCCATCAATAAAGAAACACGGTTATGGTCAATACCGGTCGCCATCCGTCGCGGATTGCCAAAGCTTGTTGGAGATACTAACGCTTGAATTTCGACTAATACAGGACGAGTTCCTTCCATCGCCGCGACAACGGTTGAACCCGCTGCACCGCGGGAGCGTTCTTCTAAAAACACTTCCGAAGGATTTTCGACTTCGGCAAGCCCTACATCCCTCATTTCGAAAATGCCAATTTCATTTGTAGAACCAAACCGGTTTTTTACCGCCCGCAAAATGCGATACGTATGATGCCGCTCCCCTTCGAAATAAAGAACGGTATCAACCATATGCTCTAAAATTCGCGGTCCGGCAATGGCCCCTTCTTTCGTCACATGCCCGACGATAAAAATGGCAATTCCCTTCGTTTTCGCGATTTTCATTAATTCTGCCGTGCATTCGCGCACTTGCGCCACACTTCCTGGAGCAGATGTAATATCAGCGCGATACACTGTTTGAATAGAGTCAATGATCACACAAGCGGGGTGGATATTTTCTATTGCTTCTACAATATATTCCAAATCTGCCTCTGCTAACACATACAATTGATCGGAGACAACATGGAGACGGTCAGCACGTAACTTCATTTGCTTAATCGATTCTTCGCCTGATATATACAATACTTTATGCTGCATCGCGGCAAGCTGCGCAGAAACTTGTAACAGAAGCGTTGACTTTCCAATACCAGGATCCCCGCCGATTAACACGAGCGAACCTCTTACAATTCCTCCGCCTAATACGCGGTTAAATTCCGACATATTCGTTTGCATGCGCGGCTCCTGTGTGGTTGTTACGGTAGTAATCGGCACAGGTTTAGCCAAGGCATCAGGCGCAGAATGGACAAACACGCCTCTTGTTGCCGGCTTTACTCGCTCGATTTCTTCCACCATTGAATTCCAAGTATTGCATCCCGGACATTTTCCAAGCCATTTTGCTGATTCATAGCCACATTCTTGACAAACAAATTTCGTTTTCTTTTTCCCCATCGAAAAACCCTCTCTTTTTTTACATTGAAACAAAAAGGTATGGGCAATGGAGCTGCCGCATACCTTTCGTAAAAACTTTGATTACATTACCGCTTGTTCTGATAATACAACAAATTCTCCATCTTTAACATCGACAACGACTTTTCGTCCTTTTGCAATCGTTCCTTTTAACAGCTCTTCCGACAAACGGTCTTCGATATGTTTTTGTAGAGCGCGGCGCAGTGGACGGGCACCGTACTCTGGGTCATATCCTTCTGAGGCAATTTTTTCAATCGCCGCATCCGTCAGTTCTAAATCAATATCTTGCTCTTTTAAGCGTTTAATCAATGTGTCTGCCATCAGTTTAACAATTTGTTTTAAATGTTGTTTTTCGAGCGAATGGAAGACGATAATTTCATCAATTCGGTTTAAAAACTCCGGACGGAACGCTTTCTTTAACTCGTCCATCACTTTTCCTTTCATGTCTTTATACTTCTGTTCTTCATCTTGGACGTTAAAGCCGACGTATTTATTCCGTTTTAACGCGTTCGCGCCGACGTTCGACGTCATGATGATAATCGTATTGCGGAAGTCTACTGTTCTTCCTTTCGAATCAGTTAAACGACCGTCTTCTAACACTTGCAGCAAAATGTTAAATACATCCGGATGGGCTTTTTCCATTTCATCGAGCAATACAACTGAGTACGGTTTGCGGCGCACTTTTTCGGTCAGCTGGCCACCTTCTTCATATCCGACATAGCCAGGAGGCGATCCGATTAAACGGGACGTCGAGTGTTTCTCCATGTATTCCGACATATCAATGCGGATAAGGGCGTCTTCGTCGCCGAACATCGCTTCGGCAAGCGCTCTTGCCAGCTCCGTTTTTCCAACCCCTGTCGGTCCAAGGAAAATAAATGAGCCGATTGGACGTTTCGGATCTTTTAATCCAGCGCGGGCGCGGCGCACCGCTTTTGCTACGGCTTTGACGGCCTCATCTTGCCCAACAACACGCGAATGTAAAATTTCCTCTAGTTTCAGCAAACGCTCGGTTTCTGTTTGCGCCAATTTTGCAACTGGGATTCCTGTCCAGCTCGATACGACCATGGCAATGTCTTCGACCGTTACTTCCGAATTTTCTTGGCCTTGTTTTTCTTTCCATGCCCGTTTTGTCTCTTCTAGTTCTTCACGCAGCCGCTGTTCCATATCGCGCAAGGAAGCCGCCTTTTCAAATTCTTGGCTTTGTACCGCCGCATCTTTTTCTTTCCGGACTTCTTCCAGTTTTTGTTCCAGTTCTTTTAATTTCGGCGGTGCAGTAAAGGAACGAAGACGGACTTTCGAGCAAGCTTCATCAATTAAGTCAATTGCTTTATCCGGGAGGAAACGATCCGTAATATAGCGGTCAGATAATTTGACTGCTTGAACGATCGCTTCATCGGAAATAGAAACGCGGTGATGCGCTTCATAACGGTCGCGCAATCCTTGTAAAATTTGAATCGATTCTTCCACCGTCGGCTCGTCAACATAAATCGGCTGGAAGCGGCGCTCTAGTGCTGCGTCCTTTTCGATATATTTGCGGTATTCATCCAATGTCGTCGCACCGATACATTGCAGTTCGCCACGGGCAAGCGCCGGTTTTAAAATGTTCGATGCGTCGATCGCGCCTTCTGCCCCGCCGGCGCCAATCAAGGTATGAAGCTCGTCAATGAACAGAATGATATTCCCTGCCTGACGAATTTCATCCATCACTTTTTTCAAACGATCTTCAAACTCACCGCGATATTTCGTACCGGCTACGACCGTTCCCATATCCAGCGTCATCACCCGCTTATCGCGGAGCGTTTCCGGCACTTCATTGTTGACAATTTGCTGTGCAAGCCCTTCAGCGATCGCCGTTTTCCCTACACCAGGCTCCCCGATCAACACCGGGTTATTTTTCGTGCGCCGGCTTAACACTTCAATTACGCGCTGAATTTCTTTGCTTCGGCCAATAACAGGGTCCAATCGACCTTCACGGGCAATCGCCGTTAAATCACGGGCCAAACTATCTAATGTCGGCGTGCTGACGTGAGAAGCGCCGCTTCCCGAATGGCCCGAAACCGATTCGCTGCTTCCGAGCAGCTGCAATACTTGTTGGCGCGCCTTATTCAGGCTGACTCCCAAGTTATTCAGCACACGGGCCGCCACCCCTTCGCCTTCACGAATAAGACCGAGCAAAATATGTTCGGTACCTACATAGGAATGACCTAATTTTCTTGCTTCATCCATCGATAATTCAATAACCTTTTTCGCCCGCGGCGTATAGTGGATCGTATGGGAAACTTCTTGTCCGCGGCCAATCAGCGACTCCACTTCTTTTTGAATTTTTTCTGGTCCAAGGCCGAGCGCCATTAATGCTTTCGCTGCGATTCCTTCTCCTTCGCGAATGAGACCTAGTAAGATATGCTCCGTGCCAATATTATTATGGCCAAGACGGATTGCTTCTTCTTGGGCCAACGCCAATACTTTTTGCGCCCGTTCCGTAAACCTGCCAAACATCATTATTCATCACCCTCCATATTTTTTCTTTCTTCCATTTTCAGACGTTCCCGTATTAATGCCGCACGGCGAACGTCCCTCTCCTCCGGTCTTAGTACACCGCCGGCATATTGTTGCAAAAACCCAGGCTGTGTCAAAATCATTAGCTCATTTAAAATATTGCGTGAAATATTTTTAATATATCCTAAATCAATTCCTAAACGCACGTCGGACAAACATTGCGCCGCTTCTTTCGATTCAATCATCCGGCAATTGGCCAATATTCCATAGGAGCGAAATACTCTGTCTTCTAATTGTATGTTTAAAGTTTTGACTAATGCCTCCCTTGCCATTCTTTCCTGGGTGATTAATTGTTGAACGACGCTTTGTAAATCTTCGACAATATCTTCTTCTGATTTTCCTAATGTAATTTGGTTGGATATTTGAAATATATTGCCTAAAGCCTCACTACCTTCTCCGTATGTTCCGCGTACTACCAATCCTAATTGATTAATAGCTGGAATAATGCGATTGATTTGCTGCGTTAAAACGAGGGCGGGAAGGTGCATCATCACAGAGGCGCGCATCCCTGTCCCAACGTTGGTCGGGCAGCTTGTTAAATAGCCGAGTTTTTCATCAAAGGCATAATTCACATACTCTTCAATCCAATCATCGAGCTCATTCGCTGCTTCTAATGCTTCGGTTAATTGCAGCCCTGGAAATAAGCATTGAATGCGAATGTGGTCTTCTTCGTTGATCATAATACTCACTTCTTCATTTTCCGAAAGCAAGCAAGCACCAAATGGCGAATCTTCTGCTAAGTGTGGGCTAATTAAGTGTTTTTCCACTAATACCCTTTTTTCAATCGGTTGAAGCTCCGACATTTTCAACAATTCAAAACGACCGACTGAACGGTGAGAACGATAGGCAAATGTTCGTTCAAACAAGGAAACGATTTGCTGTGCTTCTTCGTTGCTAAACACGGTTGGAAAACGGAAGTCAACGATGTTTCGTGCCAAACGGATACGGCTGCTTAACACAATATCGGAATCAGGACCTTCTTGGCTCATCCAAGAACTAACGGCCGTATTGAAAAACTTTTCAAATGACATACCGCTACATTTCCCCCTCTCCATGCTGACGCAGCTGATATTCCAAAGAACGAATTTGGTCGCGGACTTCTGCCGCCTTTTCAAATTCTTCTCTTGCTACAAATTCTTGCAGTTTTTGTTTTAGGATGGAGAGTTGTTTGCGCAGATGAAGCACTCCGCCTTTTCGTTTCGGTATTTTTCCAGAATGGGTCGTATTTCCGCTATGAAGTCTTTTTAATATTGGGGGCAAATATCGCGCAAATGTCTGATAACAGTTGGAGCAGCCAAAACGCCCGATTTGGGTGAACTGATCGTAGGTCATTTTACATGTTTCACATTGTAAAATATCCGGGCTTGAGAACGTATTGGCGGTCATTTTTTTCATCGGTGCCTGGAAATTAAGTAATCCAGCTAATAGATTGTTTAAAGAAAAAGCATCGTTTTCGTAAAACATAAACATATCGCCATGCTCTTTCGCGCATTGTTCACAAAGATGAAATTCGGTTTTTTCGCCGTTGATAATTTTCGTGAAATGCATCGTCGCTGGTCTTTGTTTACACTCTTGACATATCAACGCGGTCTCCTCCCCTATTTGTATTTCAGCGATGTTAGCATCGCTTTGAGCATGCGCGCCCGTAACTCATCCCGCTGAGGCAAATCGATATATAAAACAGAGCGATCCATCACGCTTAACATAATTTTTGCTTCTCGCTCAGAGATGACTTTTTCTTCGACAAGGCGTTCAATAATATCTTCCGCATTGGATTGGCTGATGCGGTGTCCCACTAATTCCAACAATTGATTAATTAATTGCGCCTCGCTTTTCGTTTTCACTTTCATAATGCGAATATAGCCGCCGCCTCCGCGTTTGCTCTCGACAATATATCCTCTCTCGAGCGTAAATCTTGTATTGATGACATAATTAATTTGTGATGGAACACACTGAAATTTATTAGCAATTTCACTGCGTTTAATCTCGACAATATCTTTGTCGCTCATATTTAATACTTGTTTTAAATATTGCTCGATAATATCGGAAATGTTTGGCACTCTACCTCCTCCTTAGCAACCAAAGTTGACTTTGACTATATTTGACCTTACTTCTACTATATAGTGTATTATAAAAAAATGCAAGAGTTACCGATAAAAACGACTAGTTATAGGATATCCTTTTTTGCAAAAAATGAAACATCAACATCGTTTTTACATACGGTCAAGGAAAGGAAACATAAGCAAATGAGGTAAAAAAAGAAGCATGCCCTTCACAAGAAAGACATGCTTCTTTATCCTGCCTAGCAACGACCTACTCTTGCAGGGGCGCTGGCCCCAACTACCATCGGCGCTGGAGAGCTTAACTTCCGTGTTCGGGATGGGAA